>CAYNDI010000018.1:16155-17423 GCA_964395955.1 uncultured Dehalococcoidaceae bacterium | reverse complement strand
CCGCCTATCAGGCCTATGCTCAGGACACATGCCATTAAGGCAAACAGTATTTTTTTCATTTTCTTATTTTTCTCCTTTGTTTGTTTTTTCCCTTGTTTCTTGGTTATTTATTTTTAACGGTCTTTCCCGTTCGCCACCGGGTCTTTCCCCGGCGTCACTTACTCCCGTGGCTGAACTCACTTCAGCCAGCCCTTAACATTCCTGATATATCCCACCTCCTTTCGCGCTGTATCAAGGCGCCCTTAAAAACCTCAGGGCGCCGGGTGTATATCAAAGCTGATTTTAATCCTGACCTCGTCGTTTACATCGGGAAAGTAGCCGGTATCCACGTTCCAATCGAGGATGATATCCGTACTTTCTTCGGGCTCCAGCGGGAGGTTAAAGTCATAGCTGCCGCCCATACTGTTTACCGGGGTATCGGGGCCGCAGATAGTAGCGCCGCCGGAGTCATACAGATGGCCCATTAAGTAGTAGCCCAGGTCCCCGGTCCCGCTCTCGGTAACGACGATATCCAGGTCGACGTAAGCGGAAACAGTGCCGGTATTGGTGGCCGTCCAGGTCTCCGTGCCGTAGTCATAGGATTTAAGGTTGCTGAAAGTGTGGTTGCTGTCACCTTTTATCGACCATGTCCCCGCCTCGAAGCTGTTCCCGGTACTTGCCTCGGTATCCTCGAAATAGGCGAAGGACGTATACAGCAGACCCAGGCATGCCGCCGCCGCCATTAAAAGAAACAGGAGCTTTTTCGTATTATTTCCCCCTTCTCATTCATCGGGATACGTACCGGCTGCTCCCGGCGAAGCTGTAGCCGACCCCCCTCACGCCGGATATGTTGAATTTAGCCAGCTTACGGCGCAGGCGGCGTACATAGTAATGGAGCGTGTCCCGGCTCACCTCTTTCCCTCCCCACACCTCGGTGATAAGCCGGGGATACTCGAGGAGCCTGCCTCCGTTGGAGAGCAGGCAGGAACCGAGGCGGAATTCGGTGGGGCTGAGCCCCCCTGGCTCGTCCGTCTGCCCGGGCAGGTAATCCTCGATAGTCGGTCTGCCGCCGCCTTCCTGTATGTCATCATCTCCCTGCCTCCTGAGCAGAGAAGCTACCCTGGCGACCACCTCCCGGCTACTCGGTGGCTTAATGACGCAGGCATCCACCCCGAGCTCAAGCATATCCACCACCTCATCCTGACTGCCGATGGCAATCAGCGGTAAATAGCTTGCCTGGCGCAGTCGCTGACAGGCATCCTCTCCGTTTACCGGCGGCAGGTCGGTAC
>CAYNDI010000018.1:0-16145 GCA_964395955.1 uncultured Dehalococcoidaceae bacterium | reverse complement strand
CGGATTCGATACGTATAGCTGCTTTAGACCATCGGCGGCATCAGCCGCTTCAACGACCTCATAACCGGCTTCCTGCAACGCTCCAATGGCGTCTGCCACCAACGACCTGTCCTTCTCCACAACGAGAATAACCACCTTTTTCATGGCACGTCCTTTATTTCAGATTTTTTATACGCGCATCTACTCTATCGCAGGAAGATGGAAATTCAGGTGCCCGGAGTACCTTTATAGGTGGAAAGTCGTTCCTTTTTGGTAGAAAATCGGTACCAAAATGACGAAAGGGGCAGGCACTTGCCTGCCCCCGGTGATAACAGGAACGCTACAGAATGAGGCTGAGAGACGGTATTTTAAACCCGGTCAACGCAAAATAGAAGGTTCCGCGCTATGTTAAACGGGCTTGATGAACCGGTAACCTATCCCCCGTTCGCAGAGGAACATCTGCGGATTATCGGGATCCGGTTCGAGTTTACTGCGGAGACGATAAATGTATTTCTTGACAAAGGTATAATCGGCAATATATTCCGAACCCCATACCTTTTCCAGCAAGACGCGATGGGGCAGCACTCTGCCCTCATTCCTGGCCAGTTCCACCAGCAGGCCGTACTCGAGAGGGGTAAGTTTAACTCGCCGGCCGTGAAGTGAAACCTCGCGCGTACCGAAATTGATGGTCAGATTACCCGCCGAAAGCGCCTGCTCCCGTTTGAAGCCAAGCCCGCAGGTACGGCGGAGTAAGGCCTTTACCCTGGCGATTAGCTCGATAGGGCTGAACGGCTTGGGGATATAGTCGTCGGCCCCTGCCTCCAGGGCCATAGCCCGGTCAATATCACTCTCTCCCTCGGTAAAGGTGAGTAGAGGTACATCGGAAAACTGACGAGTCTTGCTGATGAAATCCAGAGCATCCATATCAGGTGGGGATGAGGCTACTATAGCCAGGTCGGGCATCTCGGTCTCTATCATCTCTATCCCTTCCTGTCCGTTTGCCGCCGAGATGATGGTGGCATCAGGATAGCGTACTGCCAGACAGAAGGCGATGTCTTTAATCAGCCGTTTTTCTACCTCGACTATCAGGATTTTCACAGTTATCTTAAACCTTCTTACTTTCTCTGAAAGTATGGTCTTTGATGATAATTAATAAAGAGGTAAAAAGGTAAAATGTGGCGAATAATACTACAACATAGTCACAAAAGATTAATTCTCAAGAGGGTTGTGGTAAAATCCCCTCTGATATCGAGTTGATATTTTTACCTCTTCCTCTCCCTTTCTTTCTTAAGAGGACAGATAACGTCCCTATGAGTACGCACTATGTATCATAATTACCCGGATAACGAATGTCAAGCAAATAACATAACTTTTCCCCCCAAATTAGTACTTTAGTCCCATGACTGAGGCTAATGCCAGGTCGCTCAATAAGGGCTGCTCTACCGGATATTCCCGCGTGTATATGACGTTTACATTGACATACTGTTTCTCTTATAATAAAATGGTTTGTCAAATGGCGAACGGCAGAGATGCGCATACCTGTTGAAAACCGGCAGCGTGAGATATATATCTATAAAGATATCCATCAATCGGTTAGAGACGAAATTTAATGATTTCTTTATGCGTCTAAAATGTGGATTATGTTAAAATCATATTATGAGTAAAAAAGATTCAGATTTTATTACATTTTTACAGGAACTCATGCGGCGGCGTAAAAATAAGCCCAGTCAGCTGGCCGCCGAACTAGATATCAGCCATGCTACGGTAAGTCGCTGGCTCTCCGGCAGGGATATCCCGAATACTAACTCCTGTCAGAGGCTGGCTGATTATAGTGGTGTCCCTGTCCAGAAGGTCCTGTCTATTACCGGTCATCTACCCAGAGTAGCCGAGAGGTCGGCTGCAGAGTGGCCCGAGTTCCGGGAATACGCACTCTGCAAATATCCCGCTGAGCTGGATGAAGACCTGATTACCATGATTGAGGACTTAATAGAACGGCGCCGGGCAAAAAAATATGGAGATAAAGACTCCTAGGTGGGAATCTGAGCTCTGGTACTATCTCAGTAATGGAGACGGTACTCACTGCCCGATGTATTCCTCGTGCCGGCTCAGGGAAGATGGCGCGAAGTGTCTTGGTGTTGATGAGAAATTAAACAGGTCGTTAAACGAGTTTATTGATAATGACGAGCCCGAAAACAGTAGCTTTGCCCACGCCGAATTAAATTTCCCCAGCTGTCCCCAGAGCGGGAGGATTTTCGGGCTGGTTAGAAAACTGGCCAATAAGTTCCAGGAAGAAGCGGGGATTGACCATCCGCCGGTACCGACCGATCTTATTACTCATGCTGCCGATAATCTCCCTATCGAAGTCAGGCGGGTACCTCTGAAGGCTTACCGCGGTGCCGTCTGGAAATTGAGCGATTCCTGGGTGGTTCAGATCAATAGTAACAACTCACCGGCCCGACAGAGGTTCACCCTGTTTCATGAGATATTCCATATTCTGGCGCATAATAAAGCAACTCCCGTGTTTAAAAAGGTGGGCTGTGGCCGGGAAGGTTCTTTTAATGAAATACTGGCTGACCATTTCTCCGGTGCCTGTCTTCTACCTGATAAGTTGGTACGAGAAACCTGGCCCGAGGTTAAAGATTTGGGCCGGATGGCGGATATCTTTAGCGTGCCCAAGCCTTTAGTATGGTTCGCGCTCAAGCACATGAATCTAATTTAATCCCTTATCATCACCTGCAGGTCTTCTCGCTGCATATAGAATCAGCGACTGCCTGGCATCTGAGTAAAACTGATTCCCCTCGTCTGTATATAGACAACTCTTTTTTATTGGAAATGAATAGTATATAGTAGCATTGTAGTTATTTACGATTCTGATGAAGAAGGTGCCTGCCGGTGAAGATAATCGGGGTCTGTGGTTCCCCTAGAAAAGGCAACACGGAATGGATGCTGCGTGCATTATTTGCAGCAATTGAGCACAGCGGGGCCGAGGTAGAGCTTTTACTGCTGAGGAAAATGGATGTACGCATGTGCCGCGGCTGCCTGGCCTGTGAAGAAGGCGGCCGGGAGCGGAAGGGTGAATGTAAGATAAAGGATGATATGGCTGCGGTTTACCCGAAGTTGCTGGCGGCGGATGCCATCGTGCTGGCTACTCCCGGCTACATGGAATTGCTCTCCGGGCTGCTGAAAAATTTCTTGGACCGCACCTGTGCTGTCTGGCCGAAGCTGGAGGGAAAGAAAATCGCCGGTCTGGCTGTAGCCGAGGAAGGTATCGGCCAGGCGATTAACAATATCAAGACCTATGCCTCTCTCCTTAAAATGCGCTGGGTTGGCGGTGTTTCGGCCCTGGCTAAAAAACCCGGTGAAGTAGCCTTTGATAAAAACCTGAAACGGAGACTTAAAAGGCTGGCGGGGAAAATATTACTTTAAAGTATAACCGGACCTGCTGTAAAACGTTATACTTATCGAGACCGTTCCCCCGCTTTAATGCAGACTATGAAAGCTAAACTTAGTCCGTTCTTCTGGAGTGGCCTGACCATCATAATAGGCCTGGCGCTGACACTCTTGGTAGCACCCCGGCAGAAAGAATACGTGGAAGTCCACGAGATTACCACGCCGACCGTTTCCGCCGGGCCGGGCATCGCCTACTTTTTCGGGGTGGTGGCGGTCATGGCACTGGTCCTCTTCGTTATCCCGCTGAGCAAGCTGAAGCTGGTCTTCCGTTTGCTTTTTACCCTGATGTTCGCCTGGGGAGTATTTATCATCGCCGCCCTGACGCTGCCGCTGGCTGCCGCCTACACTCTCGCGGTTATCGCCGGTATCGCCTGGTTATTCTGGGCGAGGGTCTGGCTGCACAACCTCGTGCTGATTATCGCCCTGGTCAGCGCCGGCTCGGTATTCGGCTCGCTGTTTTCTCCGTGGGCTTTCCTGGTTCTCATGCTGGTTGTCGCCGTCTATGATTTCCTCGCGGTGCGTTTCGGTTTCATGGTCTGGATGGTGGACCGGCTCTCGCAGACGGTGACCCTGCCTGCCTTTATATATCCGAAGAAAATTAAAGACTGGGCTCTGAGTCTGAAAACCGTGCGGGTGGATGAGCTGGCGGAAAAACCCGCCGCCGACCGCGAATATTCCATACTGGGCGGCGGCGATATCGGCTTTCCACTGGTGTTGACGTCATCTGTTTTCTTCGCGTCAGGTCTGAACGAGGCTATACTGGTAGGGGCGTTCGCCCTGGTGGGGCTGATGAGCGCTTTCCTGATTCAACTGGTCTGGCTTAAGGGTAAGCCGATGCCGGCTCTGCCGCCGATTACCTTTTTCTCTTTCGCCGGCTTTCTAATAGTTCTATATCTGTTATAGAACGTCCCCAGGACGTGCGATTTTTTCCGCCCTGAATTGCCTTAGACCATGTCCAGGACGCGCAGAGCGCGCAGGGTAACCCACTTGTTGGGCTGTTTTTTAGGACCGAAGTCTAGCCAGGTCTTGCCGGTATAGCTGTACTCCAGCCGCCATCTTCCCCGGTCGTCCTGCTTCTCCCGGATGATGTTGAGGGCGTTGGCCAGGCGGGAGTCTTTACCGTAGCCCAGCCTCGCCAGGGACTCGGCGATTCGCAGGATATCGGCCACGTAAAATACCGGGAAACCGAACTTCCACCAGTTGCCGCTCGGCTTGGGACTGTACCCGCTGGGATAGTCGGCTTTGGCCGGGTCTTTGCTGAACAGGAAGTCAACGCCTGTTTCAATAGCCTTCTCGATGAGTGGCGTCCGTTTTTCAGCCGGTAGTTTGCTGAAAGCCAGCATGACGTTAGCCCCTCCCCAGGCGCAGGACTTCTTATCGTTGGAACCGCAGGCAAAGACCGGCCCGCACTTACCGGCGTAATAACGCAGCGGGGCGTTTTTCTCCGTATTCGGGGCAACGCCTTCCCCGGTAACACTACGTGCCATCCACTCGAATGCCTTGTCCAGGCGCGGGTCATCGCAGCCTAATTCGAGCAGGGAGCCGCAGAGATTACCCTGTAAACAGTCCGCCGTCCCCGAGGGCAGCCCGTTAACAGTGAAATGCCCGTCTTTCGTCAGGGTATGCTCAAGGGCATAGGAGACAGCGGTGGCGATACGACCGTCCATATTCAGTTCGGCGCCGAGCTGGGCGAGAAGAATCACCGACCATACCGTTCCAGTGTATTTGGGATAATATCCGGCGCCGGACTGTACCCAGTAACCTTCTTTAGCCATCTTGTCCAGGACTGCGGCGATGGGGCCAGCGGTATGCGCCGCTTTCTTAAAAGGCTGCAGTTCTTTTTTGTCGGCTTTAGTGAGGTCGCGCATGGCCAGGTATCTCACCCCGATATCATCGGATTCCAGCAGCCAGTCGAGGGCGCTTTTTATGGATTCTTGCCTGTTTTCCATGATATTATTCCCGGGCGACAGGTCGTTTCAGGTAGAGAATAAAACAACCTTTTTCTCAATAATTTTAAACGAATGCCGGGTTAGTGTCCAGCGGGAGAAATATCCTGGCTGAGGTTCGGAGCTTCAGTAATTCCCATCGCCGCGGCTTTCTTGAATTGCCTCAGCAGGGGAATGAGTAACGTTCCGATGAGCAGGAAAGTCAGCGTATCGGAGGCCGGGAACGAATACCAGACGCCGTCCAGCGCCAGGAAACGCGGCAGTATTAATACCAGCGGCAGCAAGAACACCGCCGGCCGCACGATAGCCACGATAAACGACTCTATAGCCCTTCCGATTGACGGAAAGACCTGGGAACCTACGGCGTAAAAGCCCAGCACCGGCATGGCTATAAAGACGCGTTTCATGACATAGGTGCACTCATCGATAAGCACCGGGTCGCTGGTAAACACTCGAACAATCGGTTCGGGGAAGAAATAGACAACAAAAAATGCCAGGATACTTATTGATGTGGCGGTGATAGAGGCCAGAGTTATGGAACGTATCGCCAGGCTCCACCGCTTGGCTCCGTAGTTATAACCCAGTATCGGTTGCATCGCCTGACCGAGAACCATGCCCGGCATCATGGCAAAATAGAGAATACGCTGAATGATACCGAAAGAAGATAGTGCCAGGTCCCCGCCGTAATTGGCCGCCATTTTAATGATGAACAGCGCCGCCACGCTGGTAGCTATGGTCTGGGAGAACTGGGCAATGCCGATGGCGAATATTAATTTGAGGATTCTCAAGTCAGGAGCGAAGTTCCTGAAATGTAGTCTGAGGTAGCTGCTTTTACTGATATAGAAACTCAGCGCGTATAACGTGGCAATTCCCTGCGATACTACAATTGCCAGGGCGGCGCCCTTCATGCCCATACCCAGCGGAATCATGAAAATAGCATCCAGTATGATATTGAGTCCGGCCGCCACAATCATCGTAGTCATGGCGACGCGCGCGTTACCCTCGGCCCGCACCCAGAAGACAAGGGCATTCGATAAAACGTTGAAAACGGTGCCGGCCATGACAATTACCAGGTACTCCCTGGCAAAGGGCATAACGTTGTCTGAAGCGCCGATAAGCCTTATCCAGAAATCGACATTGGGCAGGACGATAATGGTCATCACGACGGACAACAGTACACCGGCGGCGATGGCGTTGCCCAGAGCGCGTTCCGCCCCGGGTTTGTCCTGGCTGCCGATTAGTCTCGAAATCAGCGATGCCCCGCCCATCCCCACCATCATCCCGATGCCCATGGCCAGCATCCACAGCGGGAAGACGATGGAAAGCCCGGCCAGGCCCAGCGAACCCACGTAGTGGCCGATGAATATGGTATCCACCACGTTATAGACCATCATGACGGCCGTGCCGAGGAGTAAAGGCGTAGATAGCTTTATCAGCAACCGGCCGATATGGTCGGATTCAAGTATGTTGTGGTTCAGGTTTTGCATATCTTACATCGGTTCCTTTTAGCTATTTGGTAATCCTCCCACTCTCCGGAGGACCGGGCAGCGGTTAAGAAGGAAATGGTTCTGTTGTCCCCTCCGGCACTTCCTTCGCCAGCTTACGGAACTGGTTGATAATGGGTGAAAGCAACACCAGGACCAGTATCAGGGTGAGTACATCGGACACAGGGAACGCCAGGAAAACGCCGTCCAGCTGCCAGAGGTGGGCCATTAACAGTACTATCGGTATCAGGAAAATCACCGGTCTGACGAGGGCCGTGATGAAGGCTTGCATGGCTTTACCGAGTGACTGGAAAATAATCTGGCCGATCATCACCGCGCCCATTATAGGCATCGATAGAAAGACCAGTTTGGAGGCGTAAGTACCCATTTCAATAAGCGGCGCGTCGCTGGTGAAAATCCTCATTATCGGTTCCGGGTAAAAATAGAGAACGAGGAAAGCCAGCATGCTTAACGATGTTGAGACAATCGCGGCTATGGATATTGCCTTAAGGGCAAGGTGATATCGCTTGGCTCCATAGTTGAAACCGAGTATCGGCTGCAATCCCTGTCCGAAGACCATACCCGGCATGGTGGCGAACATCATCACCCGCTGGATGATGCCGAAAGCGCCGAGGGCTATATCGCCCCCGTATTTGACCACCATATTAATCAATATCATCGCGGAAAGACTGCCGGCTACCGTTTGTACAAAAGAGGCGACGCCTATTGCGAACATCTGCTTCAGTATCGATAAATCGAGGCGAAGGTTACGCATATGGAATTTCAAGTAGCTGCTTCCGGTAAGATAGTAAGTCACCAGGTATATCATGGACACAATCTGCCCGATTACCGTGCCCAGGGCGGCTCCGGTCACTCCCATTCCCAGCCATATAATAAAAATCGCGTCCAGTATGATATTCAGAACACCCCCGATTATCATGGCGGTCATACCGACTCTCGCGTTGCCCTCGGCACGAGCAAAGCTGAGCAGTGTCATGGCCAGAACGTTAAAAACGGTACCGCTGATAACAATTACCAGGTATTCTCTGGCGTAAGGGAGCACCGCGTCCGAGGCACCGATAAGCCTGAGCCAGAAATTTACCAGCGGTAATACCGCCAGAGTAACAACAAGAGAGAAAACGATACTGATGGTGACGCCATTGCCTACGGTACGCTCGGCGCCGCCGGTATTTCCCGCCCCGAGAAACCTGGAAATTAATGATGAACCGCCCATCCCCACCATCATCCCGATGCCCATGGCCAGCATTTGCAGCGGGAAGACAATGGAAAGCCCGGCAATGGCCAGCGGACCGACGAAATGGCCGATGAAAATGGTATTGACCACGTTGTACAGTGTCTGTACGAACATCCCGAAGAATGCCGGCGTGGCCAGCTTTACCAGCAGCCATCCTATACGGTCGGTATCCAGAACATTATTAACGTGGTTCTGGTTTTGTTTATCTGGCATTTTTTGCATTGGTTATTTACAATTTCCAGTCGAACGGGGAGTTAGAAAACGCGGTTTCTCTTGGACTACTGTAATTTAAATAATGTATCGCGCAGGTTCCTCAAGGAATTGCACAGGGCTTCCAGCTCTTTTTCGGAAAGGTCGGACATATTATCCCTTATGGCGTTGATGACGAGGTTGTCCTGCTCATCCAGCACCTTGCTTCCCCTGTCGGTAAGTGTAATGTTAATCGTGCGCCGGTCGTCAGCGCCCGTTTCCCTTTTTACAAAGTTCAGTTCCACCAGTTTATCGACGAGGTGGGTCATCTGGGCTTTAGCGATGAGCAGTCTCTCACCGATTCCGGCAGGATGCAGCGTCCCTTCTTCCTTGAGTACCCTCATGATTTCAAAGTGCGGCATCTTGATATCCACATCGATATCCGGCAGGGTGGTCATTACCAGCTTGCGGCGGATAAGCCTGAAAATAAGCGGAGGCACGGAAAGTAAGTCCAGCGCTACTTTTTCCACAATATCGCTGCGCATATTGATATCCCCCTTAAAGTAATATCTTGAACCGGTTAGTATATATAATATATAGTATACATAATAAACAGTCTATAATCTATATAGTATATATTATAAACTATAATTTGTGAGAAATCAAGAGACAAAGCAGAAAATACAATATTTTCCTGTATCTTTGATTTGGATGTGATAGAATGAAAATATCAGGCAATCAAGAGCCGGAGAGGTCTGAAATCATGGCTGTTACTCATGTAGACGGGAAGAAAAAAGGCCGGGTAATGCTATACGCTTTAAGCACCTGCGGGTGGTGTAAGAAGACAAAAGAGCTTCTCAATGAAATGGGAATAGAATACGACTATACCTATGTCGACCTTTTGAAAGGGAGTGAGCAGACGGCGGTTATCGGGGAAATACAGAAGTTCAATCCCGACTGCAACTTTCCCACCCTGGTGATTGACGGTAAAAAGTGCATCATCGGCTATAAAGAGGATGATATCCGGGAAGCGCTGGGAAAATGACCGGAGAAAAAAGTGTATCTCCCGAGGATGTGGGCCGACTCTACGAGAAATTGCGTGCCGAAGCCGAAGCCGGCGGCTACCATTTAAATCCCGATGAGCCAATGACCCGGGAACTGCTGAACGGCTTGCTGGTCAACGAAAAGCGTTACGGGTACCCCGCCTGCCCCTGCCGCCTGGCCTCCGGCAAGAAAGAGGAAGACCTGGATATCGTCTGCCCCTGTGATTACCGTGACCCCGACCTGGCTGAATACGGTGCCTGTTATTGCAGCCTCTATGTGTCTAAACGCGTGGTGGACGGCAAGGACAAAATCGGTTCCATACCGGAACGGCGGCCGCCGCGTGAAAAAAGGCTGAAATTGAAAACGGAGAAAAAGGGAGCGACTCTTTCATCGCTGCCCCTGCCGGTCTGGCGATGCCGGGTCTGCGGCTATCTCTGCGCCAGGGATGGTCCCCCGGAGGTCTGCCCCATCTGCAAGGCTAAAAAAGAGCGTTTCGAGCGGTTTATTTAGTGCTGGAAACCCCGGCATAACGGTATTTTGACGCCGGTAAGCGGCAATTCACAGGATTCGTTCATATTTGGTTGTCTGTTATAGCATCACCCTTTTTCGTCCCTCGTCGTCTCTTATCTTTTCCCACCCATACCGCCCTCGCATCATCCTCTGTATATCCCGTAGTCTTATATCCCCACCTCTAAAACGGGGAGTTCAGGAGAGAGGGGGCGAAGCTCCCTCTCAAACTCTCTTCCCCTCGGAGGTCTGCCCCATCTGCAAGGCTAAAAAAGAACGTTTCGAGCGGTTTATATAATTACAGCATTTCTTATTTAGAAGTCCGGACGTTACTCTGGCACTTAGAACACACCTCACCATGATTTGACACTGTTTTTGCTACAGAATAAGATATTTACGGTAGTAGATACGTTTTGCTTATTTACCCTTTCATGGATATTCGGTTGAACTTGCCCTTGTGTTG
This sequence comes from uncultured Dehalococcoidaceae bacterium, assembly GCA_964395955.1. Taxonomy (GTDB): domain Bacteria; phylum Chloroflexota; class Dehalococcoidia; order Dehalococcoidales; family RBG-16-60-22; genus CAYVPT01. Next base: position 5,828 of record CAYNDI010000018.1, on the reverse strand, counting down.
AAAAACCGGATATTACGGTTTTCTGGGGAAAAGAAAGGAAACGGGGAGATGGCAGGTATTGTTTCGATAGGAGCGTATGTTCCCATTTACCGGCTCAGCCGGGAGGAAATCGGCAGGATGTGGGGTGGCCGGAAGGCAGCCGGGGCTAAAGCTGTGGCCGGCTATGACGAAGACACGGTGACTATGGCGGTGGCGGCGGCGTTGGACTGTCTGGGACGTGGCGACGCTGGAGTGGACGGCCTCTCCCTGGCGACGACTACCGCTCCCTATAAAGAAAAGCAGTCGGCGGCTATCGTGGCCAGTGTTGCCGACCTACCCGAAGAATGCCACACGGCTGACTACACGGATTCCCTGCGGGCGGGGACATCCGCCCTGAAAACAGCTATCGACGCCGTTAAGGCAGGTTCGGCTAAGAATTACATGGTGGTGGCGGCTGACAGCCGTTTGGGAGCGGCTAAAGGAATGCTGGAGCAGGGGTTGGGCGACGGCGCGGCGGCTCTGGCGATAGGTTCGGAGAAGGTTATCGCTGAAATAGAGGGCAGCTATTCGGTATTCAATGATTTCACCGACCTATGGCGTTCGGACGAAGACAGGTTCCCCCGCTCCGCCGAGGGCCGCTTTATCGACGAGGTCGGCTATCTCCCTACGATGCAGTCGACCATTAATGGCCTGCTTGAGAAATATAATCTGAATATCAGTGATTTTACTAGTGTTGTCTATTACGCTTCGGATGTCCGTCAGCACGCGGCTTTAGCCAGAAGAATGAAACTGGATAAAGAGCAGGTTCAGGATCCGCTTTATAACGATATCGGCAATACGGGCACGGCGGCGGGATTTCTGATGCTGGCGGCGGCTTTAGAGAAAGCTAAACCCGGCGACCGTGTTCTCTCCATTAGCTACGGTGACGGCGCCGATGTTTTTATCCTCCGCGTTACCGATGAAATCAAAGAATTTCAAAAGAAACCCGTTATTTCCCATCAACTGGCGGGGCAAATACCTGTTAGCTATGGTCAGTATTTAACCTGGAAGAACCTCGTGCCGGTGGAAGCTTCCACGCTGCCGGAGCGTTCGGTGCTCTCTCTGCAGAGTCGCTGGCGCGAACGCCGGGCGATTGCCGCCCTGTACGGAGTAAAGTGTAAAAAGTGCGGGACGCCCCAGATTTCACAGATAGGCCAGACGCCGCGGGTATGTGTTAACTGTCAGGCAAAAGACGAGTTCGAACCTTACAAATTTTCCGATAAAAAGGCCACACTTTTCAGCTATGCCATCGACCAGCTCCAGCCCACTCTTAATCCCCCCGGCGTTAACGGAGTTATTGATTTCGAGGGTGGCGGACGGCTGATTTGCGAACTTACCGACTGTGAGGTCGATAAAGTAAAGGTCGGCATGGCAGTAGAGATGACATACCGGAAGATGTTTGTCAGCCGCGGCATACATAATTATTTCTGGAAGGCCAGGCCTGTGGATTAATATTGATGACAGCGGGGAGTCCAAGAGGGGCGAAGCCCCTCTTCAGAAATCCCTCCCCCTTACCCTCGAGGGGAAGGGGGATAAAGGGGGATAGGGTGATTCCAGACAATCTAGGGGGTGAGGTAGAGCCTGGATTCCCGTTTTTACGGGAATGATGGGATACGGAATGATACCCTTCAGGAGGTTTATATATGGAAGGTATTAAAGATAAAGTCGCCATCGTAGGCATGGGCTGCACCAAATTCGGGGAGCGCTGGGATAAAGGCGTGGAAGACCTCGTCGTTGAGGCCGCCTACGAGGCCTTTGAAGATGCTGGCATCGAACCCAAAGACGTTCAGGCGGCCTGGATTGGTACGGTCTTTTCCGGCCTTTCCGCCATTACCCTTTCCCCTCTCCAGCTCCAGTACATACCCATGACGCGCGTGGAAAACATGTGCGCCACCGGCTCGGAGTCCCTGCGTGCTGCCAGTTACGCTGTCGCCGCCGGTGTTTGCGATATCGCTTTAGCGGTGGGGGTGGAAAAACTAAAGGACTCCGGCGCTACCGGCGTGAAGGGCCCCAGCGTGGTCGGGGATAACCAGGACGGCAGCTCGGGTATCGGCCCCGGTTACAGTGCCCCGGCCTCTTTCGCCTACCTGGCGACGCGCTATTTTCACGACTACAATATCAAGCCGGAAGAGGGCAAACGCCTGCTGGCGCAGATTACGGTGAAGAACCATCACAACGGCAGCCTGAATCCCAAGGCGCATTTTCAGAACGAACTCACCATCGAGCAGGTGGTCAACGCCCCCATTATCGCCTGGCCACTGGGTCTGTTCGACTGCTGCGGGGTCAGCGATGGCGCTTCGGTGGCGGTCGTCACCCGCGCCGATATGGCCAAGAACTTTCGCCCCGACCCCATTTATATCAAGGCATTACAGGTCACCGTGGGTGCCCGGCAGGGCGCCATGATGCCGGACTATGATTTCGTCCATATGGAAGAAAACGTCCGCGGTTCAAAGAAAGCCTACGCCGAAGCCGGCGTTAAGAATCCTCGGAAAGAAATCAGCTGTGCCGAGGTACACGACTGCTTCAGTATCCACGAAATGATTGTCTACGAAGACCTGGGATTCAGCACCCGCGGCCGTGCCCGTGAAGATATCGAGGCCGGGACTTTTCAATTAGCCGGTGAATTACCGGTGAATACCGACGGCGGCCTGAAGTGCTTTGGTCACCCCCTCGGCGCCAGCGGCCTGCGCATGATGTACGAGATGTACAAGCAGCTCCAGGGCAAGGCCGGACCGCGGCAGGTGAAAAATCCTCACCTGGCGCTCACCCACAACCTGGGCGGTAACGCCGGGACGGGCATCTGTTCCTGCTTCATCGTGGGGAATGAGAAGTAAACGAGGTGTCATTGCGAGTCCTTCGACAGAAGGGCGAAGCAATCCGTATTGTAGGTTAGCGGATTGCTTCGTCGCTACGCTACTCGCAATGACAGTATTAGGAGGTACTTAATATGAAAATGGCTCTGGAAGGAATTAGAGTCCTTGATGTCAGCGAGGCCGGTCTGGCCCCTGTATGCTGCCGCATACTGGCCGACATGGGCGCCGAGGTCATCAAGGTGGAGCGTACCGAGGGCGGCGACCAGACCCGCGGTATCCTGAAAATCAGCGGCAACGTCCCCATTTACGATATCAATTACGTGCTGGAATTTTATAACCTGAATAAAAAGGGCATCACCCTGGACCTCAAGAAAAAAGAGGGCACGGAAATTCTGTATAAACTCGTTGAGAAGTCCGATGTCTTCGTCTGCAATTTCCGTCCCCACGCTTTAAAGAGTCTGGGACTTGAGTATCAAGACATTTCCAAGATTAATCCCCGTATCATTTACACACATCTGAGCGGGTATGGCCTCCACGGGCCGGAGAAAGACGTCGGCGCTTACGACTTCGTCGGCTACTGGGCGCGCAGCGGCGTCATGGCCTCGCTGGGCGAACCGGGCACGCCTTTACCCTTCCAGGTGCCGGGTTTCGGGGACAATACCACCGGCATGTACGCCGCCTGTGCCATCATGATGGCGCTCTTTCACCGGGAGCGCACCGGAGAGGGACAGGAGGTCTGTGTCTCTTTAGTGGGAGGTGGGATATGGTCGATGGGCATCGTCCTTTCCTCCGTCCTGGCGACGGGCCTCGAATACCCCCGCGTCTCCCGCACCTGCCAGAGCAATCCCATCTTTAACAGCTACGAGTGCGCCGACGGCAAGTGGATTCAGATGGCCTGCATTCAGGGCGACCGCTACTGGTCGGGTGTCTGTAAAGCGCTGGATATCGGCGACCTGGAGAAAGACCCCCGCTTCGATACGCACGAAAAGCGGATGGAAAACAACCTGGAATTAATCCCCGTTCTCGATAAAGTCTTTAAGTCCCGAACACAGTCGGAATGGGCGGAGCGGTTGAGCAAAGAGAATATCATCTGGACGGTGGTCAAGACACCGGCCGAGGTCGCTAACGACCCCACCCCCTGGGCGGACGGGTATTTCCGGGAAATCGACCACCCGGCGGGAAAAAAGCTCAAAGTAATCATGCCGCCGTGGCAGTTCAGCCAGACCCCGACGACCATCCGCTGCACCGCCCCGGAGTTTGGCCAGCATACCGAAGAAATCCTTACGGAAACCCTAGGCTTAAGCTGGGATGAAATTACCGCTTTAAAGGATAAAAAGGTTATAGCGTAATTATACTGCTTATTGTCATTCTGGAGCGAAGCGAAGAATCCGGGGATGGTGTGGGGTAAATGAAAGAATATTACGTGTATATACTGTCCAACAAACGAGGTACTTTATACACCGGAGTAACTAATGACTTAGTACGCCGTGTTTATCAACATAAGAATAAGTTAATTGAAGGGTTTACCAGAAAATATAATATTAATCGGCTCGTGTATTTTGAATCATGTATTGATGTGAATGCAGCTATTGAAAGAGAAAAGAAAATAAAAGGCTTACTCAGGTATAAAAAAATCGACCTGATAAAAACGATGAATCCGAAGTGGGAGGATTTAAGTGAAACCCAGTTTGGAAACGGCTGAAATAAAGCCCCTCCCCTCCGGATTCTTCGTCCACCGAAGGTAATATAGAGGTCGGTGGACTCCAGAATGACTATTTACAGGACAGGAGGCATTTATGGGTGAGTTATTGAAAGGCAAGGTGGCGGTGGTGACGGGGGCGGGTAAAGGTCTGGGTCGCGCCGAGGCAATCGGCCTGGCGGCTCAGGGTGCTAAGGTCGTCGTAAATGATTTGGGCGCCGCCACCGACGGCTCCGGGACATCTAGAGGCCCCGCCGAAGAGGTGGTCGCCGATATCAAGAAAGCCGGCGGCGAGGCCGTCGCCAGCTATGCCAGTGTGGCTACGGTAGAAGGAGCGGAAAGCATCATCAAAACAGCCGTCGATAGCTTCGGGCAGGTGGATATCTTGGTGAATAACGCCGGATTTAACCGCGACCGCATGGTCTATAACACCTCTGATGAAGAGTGGGACTCGGTAATACAGACCAACCTCAGCGGTACTTTCTACTGCACGCGGGCGGCCTGCCGGGTGATGCGCCAGCACAACTACGGGCGTATCATCAATACCTCTTCTCACGCCGGTCTGGGCAATATGGGGCAGGCCAACTACAGCGCCGCCAAGGAGGGTATCGTGGGCCTGACGCGTACCGTGGCGCGTGATATGCAGCGCTACGGCGTTACCTGCAACGTTATCCGTCCGGTGGCGGGGACAAGAGGTTTCGTAGAATTGGTGCAGGATAAGGGACTTAGAGAGGCGTGGGTCAAGATGTGGGGCGCTGAACTGGCCGAAAGGCGTTTGAAGCAGATGCTGGAGCTCAACCAGCCGGAAGACGTCGCCGGGCTGGTGGTCTATCTGGCTTCGGAAAAGGCTGATAACGTGAACGGCTGTGTCTTCGAGGTCTGGCACGGGCACATCGGCATTTACGTCGACCCTCCCCCCGTGGAGCAGGTACTCTGGAAAGACGGGCGCTGGACGACTGAAGAGCTTGTCGAAGCCATGCCATCGACGCTGACCAGAGATAAAGTCCACGATTTACCGGCCATTTTCCCCTTCTAAACACACGGTGTCATTGCGAGCCATCCCGAAGCAGTCGGGAGGCGCGGCAATCTCTATGATTAACAAAAGTCGATGAGTGAGATTGCCACGTCGTCCCAGTGTTATCGGGACTCCTCGCAATAACAATAAGAAACAGGAAAGGAGAAACATGTTAAAGAAAATCGACCATGTTGCCGTTGTCGTTAAGGACATCGATAAAGCTGTGAAGTCTTATGCCGATATGTTCGGCTTCAAGGTAATAGAGAAAAGGGAAGGCCCCGGT
>CAYNDI010000017.1:17544-18562 GCA_964395955.1 uncultured Dehalococcoidaceae bacterium | reverse complement strand
TATTCACGATTATGCGCACCGATTGGCCGGTGAGCAACACGAAACCAGGATATCAATCGTAAATGTAAAGCTGGAACCAAAGTCGCCTGTTCCATCAACTCATGACCCAAACTACAAACCACAATTTACAGCCTATATAGAAGGCCCGGAGGTGGCGAACTATATTACCAGCACGTTTTTTGAATACCTTCAACCCCAGACCTCCGACCCTGATTTCAAGATGTGGTATGACCCCCTGAGATTTACAGACACGAAATTCACGCCATATTTACTAATTGTGTTTAAAACTGAAAGTATAAATGCCTATGACGACCCGGGATACCAGAAACGGGACTAGAATAGAGGTAAAATCCGTTCGTGAGCAACGACTTCAAATGACTCAGGGATTCAGCTAGAAAAGAAGTGGCAGCGGCCGGGATTAAACCATTGGTTTGGTCCCTGCCCGGCACCCTATCCGTTCAAGTCCTTTTCACCGCATCGGCTATATAAGAAATACTGAACCTCTGTTTAAATCTTTCCAGTACCTGAATGGTTTTCATTCCCAGTGTTCCCAGTAGAACGGCATTAAAGACGGCATGAAAAGTATCAAACCAGACCGTACTCACCTGTGTTACCAGGAGTGTACGCGGGGTAAGAGGATAAACGAAAGCCGTCCAATACCATACGTTGGTGACAAAGCCGTATAAATAGCCCCAGAGTATCCCGAAAACTATCAGTATTAAAATATTCAGTTTCAGCTTACCGAGATAACCGGCGGAAAGCCCGCAGAGTCCCCAGGCAATCATCTGGTAAAGGGTCCAGGGGCCGAGGCCCAGAAAGAAATTAGAAACCAGAGCCGTCAAGGCGCCGACGGTAAATCCGGCTACCGGCCCGAACACATATCCCGAGCAGATAATCAGATAGGTACACGGCTGCACGCTGGGAATAGCGGCGAAAGGCACCCTTAAAACCGCCGAAATGGTCCCCAGCATGGCGACGAGGGCTATTTCTTTGGAGCTGTTTGCTTTGTCTTCAAATT
>CAYNDI010000017.1:0-17534 GCA_964395955.1 uncultured Dehalococcoidaceae bacterium | reverse complement strand
ATTCAAAGAACAGGGCAACACAGATAAGAACAGCCAAAACAGCAGCCAGGACGCTCCAGTTCAGGAAACCCGACCCGGGCAGGTCCAGAGCCGGAATAATGAAAGCCCCGGCGGCAATCAGGACAATCAGGACTAAAACGACATGACTTTTTTTCATGTTATCTGACCCATCATTTCATCGACGGTGAGTGTTGTATCGGATACCCCGTAACCGCTTAAGGCCTGTGCCAGACGGTTGACCTGCGGCGAAAACAGCAGGGCTTTGGAAAGCACCTCTCTCCGGCTGCCGTCCACAACCACCCTGCCTTCACTGAGCAGGATGACCCGGTCGGCGCACTCGGCCACCGTTTCGACATCATGGGTCACCATGACAACGGTATTGCCGCTCTTGCAGTAATCGGTCAGAAAACCGGTCAGCTCCTGCTTTAAAGCATAATCCATGCCGCGCGTCGGTTCGTCCAATATTATTATTCTGGGTCCGGTTACCAGCACCGAAGCCAGGGCCAGCCGCTGCTTTTCACCACCGCTCAGACTCCTTGGATAGGATTTTCGATAGTCCGTAAGTTTAAACCGGCGCAGCATTTGTTCGACCGATTTATTGATTTCCTCCGGCGCCACACCCCGGTTTTTCAGGCTGAAGGCGACCTCTTCTTCGACGGTATCCGCGAAGAGATGGTCGTTGGGATTCTGAAAGACATAACCAATCCACCGGCTCAGCTCGGCGATAGAGTACCTTTTTGTATCAACGCCGTTCAGGGTAATTTTACCCTTGCCGGGTCTCAGCAGACCGTTGAGGTGCTTGACCAGTGTAGTCTTGCCGGAAGCATTACGCCCCATGATGGCGATGAATTCACCCTCGTTTACAGTAATTTTTATGTCACGTAGAGCCGCCCTGTCTCCGTAGGAAAACCACAGCCGGTCAATACTCAGCACCGGATTTTTCGCTGGTGTTTTATCAGATAATCCGTTTACATTTACTTTCCGCATTACTTTTTGCAGTTTAAGCCTGGCCTCTTTCACGGTGAGAGGCAGTTCATCAAATTCCAGGCCGTTACTGCGCAATCGATGCATCAACCTTATTACCGGCGGTATCCCCAGACCAAGACCATCTTTCAACATGATTTCCCGCGGCTTACCATCGGTCCGGATACGTCCTTCATTCATTACCAGCATTCTATCCACCAGATGGACAACCCTGTCAAGGCGGTGCTCGACCAGTATTACCGTTATCCCCAGCTCATCGTTGAGCCTTTCCAGCAACCTCAGCACTTCTTCGGCGCTCTGCGGGTCCAGTTCCGATGTCGGCTCATCAAGAACCAGAATTTCGGGGTGGAGCGCCAGGACCGACGCGATAGCTACCTTCTGCTTCTCGCCTCCGGAGAGCTCGTGGTGCTTGCGTAAGCGCAGGCCGGCGATATTTACCGTATCCAGCGCTTCCTCTATCCGGCGCGCTATCAGGTTAACCGGAAAGCCGAGGTTTTCCAGTCCGAAAGCTATCTCGCGCTCTACATCGGTGGTTACCAGCTGATTCTCCGGGTCCTGAAATACCATGCCGACTTTCCTGGCCAGCTCTTTGGGCGGGGTCTTTAAAACATCCATGCCCTGGACTTCTGCGCTCCCGCTGACGGTGCCCCCGTAAAAATGCGGCACCAGGCCGTTGAAACACCGGCAAAGGGTCGATTTACCCCCTCCGGATGGTCCGGTAATCAGGACAAATTCGCCGTCTTCGATAGCCAGATTCACATCCTGCAGAGCCGGCTTGTTTGCCCCGTTATAGGTAAAGGTAAAATCACGCAGCTCAATCAAACGCTACTCTCCTCCGTATAAAGGCGAGTGGTATTATCAATAACAGGAAAAGCGTCAGTATGCCGGGCATTAAAAACAGAAAACCACCGAAATCAATCGTCTGTAAAACGGGGTAATACTCGTAGTCTCCATAACCGAAAACCCGCAATAAAATTCCGGCACCAAGTGGCAGCAACCCGAAAGCCAGAATTACCCGGTCCAGGCCGGATAAGACGATATTTTTATAATAAGTCCGTTTTTGTCCCGTGCCGAAAGCCCGCGCTTCCATAGCTTCGGCTACCTGTATCGCCCTGTCCAGCGAGTTAGATAAAAGCGGAATAATGATTCCGGCCCGGTTTTTCAGCTTCTTTAGCCAGTTATCCGTTTCCGGCAAAGCCCCCCGCGTGCGATAGGCATCGTTAATCCGCTGCGCATCCTCGATAAGGCAGGGGATAAACCGTGTCGACAGTGAAGTTACCAGGACGGATTTATAGGGCAGTTTCATCTTGAGCAGGACCGACATGATATCGTCGGGGTGAACGGTGAGGTTGATAAAAGTAAAAGCGGAGATAATGACCGTGAGCTTTACCGCCATCACCGCGCCATAGGCTATAGCCTCCAGAGTTATCACCGGCTGTCCCAGTACCGGCAAGGTAAACGGGGCTACCGCCAGGACATGCTCACCGTGGTAACTCACGAGGGCATTAATGATGATGATGCTGACGCTCAGCCAGAGGCACAGCTTCAATACCGGAGTCCATTCCCGCCAGATACGCGCCAGTTTTATCAGAATAAGAATAGCCGCCAGCAGGGTGATAATATAAAGGGGATGATTAAAAAGGAGGCTCAAGACCACCAGGCCGATTCCCCATACCAGCTTGATAACGGGATTCAGTCGATGGATAACCGTGTCTTTATCCTGATATCTTAACTCCCGAATCATGGTATCTTCACAACCTGCCCTTTATCGATGACCGCGGCGAAGGCATGGCGGAGGCTATCCTGATTTTCGAGCAGCGCCGCGACGGCTCTTTTCACCCCGTCATCATCAAAGCCGGTAACTATCCAGACCACGCTTTCCCCGGAACCAACGCCACCGGGATTCCAGGGATTCTGCGTCGCCTGTATCAAACCGCAGCTCTCACCAGGCTTAATAGAAGGATTGCCTTCGGCATCCAGCACTGTTAATCCGTCCGGCTCTAAATAGACAAAGAACCCGAGTTTTTTATGGACTTTATTTAGTTCCGAGATAAGCGGGTTTTCCCGTGCCGCAATAATGATCAGGTTGCTGTTTTCCTTTGCTTCATCGGCCAGCAGGTCACTGCGGATAGCCGAAACTTCGGCAATCCCATACTCTTGCATCATTGCCGCCAGGGCTTCAGCCCCTGTAGAGAAAGCCGGTTCGTATACCACTAAAGTCGATTTCTTTTTATCCAGGTAACCGCTCAGGAAAGGCTGAGGAAAATCGCCGATGATAGCCGGGATAAACTGCTGGTAACTCCAGTCGCGGAAGTCCCAGTGTTCCACATCGCCATTCTGGAGAATGTAATCCCTGGCCCCCAGGTTGCTGGCGATACCGTTGACATAGAAAAACCAGTCCTTCTTCTTGTCCGCTTCCCCGGATTCCGAACTTATGCCGTTTATAGCACCAACATAACCGCCGCCGTATTTGGTTTCTACATCGGCGACCATCTGCAAAGCCGCCATAGCGCTGGTATCCGCCTCAATTTCAATCTTTTGTTCCAGTACCAGTTCCCTGCCGAAGTCTCTGGTTACCACTACGGTAGCGGTATTTTCAGTATCGCCAGCGGCGGGCCGGTTGCTCTCGGCAGCGGGTGACGATGACGCACAACTGCAGAGCAGGGCTATCATCAATAATGGAAGTATAGAGGTGAGGGCCCTTTTAACCATACCGTACTCTACGTCTCCACAGTATGAATACACCGATAGCGAGAATGACTAAAATGACCGCCGAGACTATCCACCATTGCAGGGACATTACCGGGAGTGCGGTTACCTGCACATGAGTCGACACTTTTATCCCGGCACCGATACGCAGGTCGGCACCGGGTGTCAGAGAGATTACGCATATGGTGATATCATACTCTTCAGGACCGGCCGAAAGCGGCGGAGACAGCGCAATCTCCACGGCCTCCTGCTCCTGGCCGCCCAGGGTAAATTTGTCCGGCGTTACGGTAATCCATTCGGCTTTATCCCCTTCGGCATAGACTTCAAAGTTAGATGCCTCGTTATCCTGGTTGATAACATAGAGGGTATTTATCTCGGTATTGCCGGCCCGTACCTGAAAAGCCAGCTTTCCCGGTGTCACCCCGACACTCAACGCCAGTGCCGATGCAGCATAAGCAAGGACGCAAATCAGCGGTGCTATTACCAATAACACCCTGAACAATCTGCGTGGAATCGTAAACCTCCTTTTTCATCCATCGGGGGAAGAGTTGTTGTCCATCCCTCCCCCGATGGTACTGCCAATAGGCGATAACAGTTAAGGAGCTTCCTCAGCCCAGAAGATAAGCGTGCCGTTTTGCATACCGGTACGCGTATATGATTCGGGCACCGTCAGAGTGGCCGAGCATTCTTCGGCTTCGTTTCTGTCCACTAACATGCTGAAGGCGCTCCACATTACTTCGTCGATTCTGAGACCGTGAACGTAGAGGTTCTGCGCTGTATCGGTGACCGTGGTGGTGATGCGCAGGTCCCAGGTACCGTGGTTGGATACGAGAATATCCTGCGGGGCGCTGGTGTCCCGCGGCCCGAGATTCCCGAAGCCGATACTGGCGGGACTGACCGAGAAGCTGATAGCGGGGATGATATTAGCCGTCATGCCGACATTATGGGTGTCCCCGGGCTGGGCACTGCCGGCACCAACGGTTACGGTGACCCGGTTGCTGCGGATATAGCCGTCTTTATCGGCGTAGACTTCGACGGTCAGGTCACTGTTAATGGTAATATTTACGGTGCCGCTCTGACCCGTGGTATAGTTCTGGTCGGCGTAGACGGTGGCGCTATCCGTCGGTGACCATGTCTCCGTGTCATCGTCGTACTCGGTCACGGTGACGGTGAAGGTCTCACCCACACCCGGAGTGGTGTCGTCAACCTCTACTTTTAGCGGAGGCTGTCCCCACTCGGAATAGGCAAAAAGGACTTCCTGATGGGGCGGGTCGGGCGGGGCCGTCTGGTCAAGGAGGAAGTCGGCAGCGCCTGTCATCGAGCTATAGTAATCAACGCGGTACGTCCATCCGGCCAGCCCCTCCGGTTCCTCACCGTTAATAGAGTAAACGTAAAGCCCGTAAGCGGTGTTTTGCACCACGTAGGGGAAGTCCCCTGCCTGCGATGCCTCGTCCAGGGCGCCGAGGGCCGTTGGCTCGGCCAGGTAGTGCTGACCACCCTGGTCGTCCACGATGGTGGAATCGTTCACCGTGACCGTGCCGCTCCAGACCGTGCCGTTCTGCCCTTCAACCCTGACATCTATAGTGACACCTTCGGGGGGTTCCTGCGGCGGCAGGACGGCTACCGGGTAAGGAATACCCAGCAGCGCCACAACAGCGTATGAGGTCATTAACGCCAGGTTGGATGGTGTTGCGGGAGTCCAGTTGAAAGAACCGTTGGAATTCTGAAAGGCCAGCAGGTCATCGACCGGGTCATTACCGGGTCCGCTTTGCCAGACAGCATCGGTCGGGTCCTGCCCGGCGGCCGCGATACTGGCGATACCCCATGAATCAGTAGCCGAGTTAGTCGAACCCCAGGACTCAAAACCGCCGTTGTCCATTTGAGTAGTTTTTATATAGGCTAAACCGGCGGTTACCTGTGCCGAACCGGCTGACTCTCCGGCAGCGATGAGCGCCATGATGGCGGAGGCGGTATCATCCACATCGCTGTCCTGCCCGACTCCCCAGCTCCAGCCGCCGTCGGGGTTCTGGTTACTTAAGATGAAGGATACGCTGTCCTGCAGAGCATCCGAGGTAACCGCATCTTCCCCGGCGGCAACCAGCGCCATGACACCCCAGAAATCGTCGTTAAGCATCGAGCTATCACCTATCTGCGTACCATCATATTCGGCTTCCAGCAGCGCCAGGAAGTCTATTCCGCCGAAGCCGGTGGGGTCTTCACCGGCGGCGGCAATAGCCAGTATCATCCGGGAATAGTCACCTACCAGCGCGGCGGTGCCGGCATTGGCCGCCAGATAGTCAACAACGGTGGGATTGGACCCAACCTGCCAGCTATCCGGGTCCTCGCCGGCGGCGGCAACAGCCATGACCACCCAGGCGGAGGTGGGAAAATCAACGACGCTGCCGTCGGTTGCCTGCTCATCACGCAGATAATCGAGCGCCTTGACAACCTCAGCGTCGCCGGTAGAGTAAGGGTACGGGCCGGCGCCCAGCACCGGTGTTACCGATAAACACGGAAGCAGCAAAGCGATTATTAAAAGTATTCTTAAACACTGAATTTTTAAAATTTTACTTACCATTATTTATATCGATTCCTTTCGTGTCGTACTTATCGAGTAAACAGAAACAACACCCTCAGACAATGGCAACCACCTCCTTAAATAATAAAGTATGCTTGTTTATACACAAGTTTAATTGATTATACTGAAAAAAAGTGCCATTGTCAACCCTTTTTCTGAAAGTTTTGTTTGCGTCCGGTGTCAGGTATTAAGAACTCAGGTCGGCGTCAATCAAATCGTGTTTAATACCTTCTTTTTCCAGTCTGCCTATAAGGTCGGACATCTCGTTCTCCACACAGACCACCAGGGCATTAAGACCGCTCCTGGCGGCTTCGATGGCAGCCTCCACAGCGCCAAACTGCTGGAACTCAATGCCGGCTTTGCTTAAAGCAGCAAAAGCCTCGAGTCCTAAAGAAGCTATGAAGGAATTTTGTCCCAGGCTGTCTTTAATTCTCTGGATATTGACTTTCCTCGAACCACCCCTTTGTACTCCCGGAACCCTGGCGATGGTGACCCTGCCTAGCTCCAGCGGCACGATACCTTCAATGCCGGTAATACCGATATCTTCACCGGGACCGGCCCCGGATATGGTGACACCGGTGGCTTTACTCTTCACATCAGACGAAGCGTAAAGCAGTCCACCTTGCATCATCAGTCCCACTTTTTGATTCTTTTTCAGGCCGGTCTCGGCGAGAGCGGTACAGATTGAGATGTTGGTTACCGCTTTTTGTATGAAGGAATTATAGCTGTTCAATTCCCTTAATTCTTTTATTATCCAGTTAACGCCTTCATTGGTGACTCTGTAACTGGAGCGCCCTTCGGTGGTGAGCATCTTGTCTTTAATGAGTTGAGCTATGTAATCGGATACCGCCTGAGGGGTAATATCAAGTTCACGGGCAATATCTCTTTGCTGAATATTCGGGCCGCTATTGGCTATCTCTACCAGTATTTGAAATCTCGTCGTCAGGTTCTTGTTGCGTAATACTTCAATCATTTTAATCCACCATACTTGTTTAGGATTCAAGTATACTTTATCTCATATCACGCAATTTGTCCATCAGTGCATTTGAATTGGATGAAACATGATAGAAAAACCGAAGGGGGAGTCCACCAGGCGGGTATATATGAAACACCTTCCCAGAAGACTCCCCCCAGAGCTATATACTTATTTGGATGTCAGGAATGTCCACCAGGGGCTTTCTTCTTCAAGGATTTCGACTTCTGTATTTGAGGCATCCACGGTCAGGGTTTTCTTGACCTTGATCTTAATGAAGCCGAACAGCTTTCTGTTTTCATCTGCCTTTATCTTATAGACTGCCCTGTCATTCTCTTCCTTTAGTTCCATCTCTACCGGTTGAAGCTTGATTTCCCTGATAACAGCACCGGGGCTTAGCTTGACCTCGGAAGCCCCGATTCGGATAACTTGATTCTCGATACTTATCTCCGGCGCTGTTACTTCGAGGTCTTCATCGTGAATAATCACCTGGGTCTCGGTCGGTTTTATGGACAGTTCTTTATTATCCAGCTTTGCCACGATGCTCTTGTCCACCGTTTTGACAACGACCTGGTCCATCCTTACTTCGCCCGGCCTTACCTCAATTTTCTCTACCAGTCCGCTGACTTCCTCGGGACTGATTTCAGACCTGCTTTTTATCAGTTCCTCAATCAGTTTATCTATCTCATCTCTCAGTTCCTTGAGGCTGGCTATCTGTTTGTCTATCTCAACGTCTTCCATGGCTATCTCGGCAATCCTGAGCCGGTAATAGTCCGTTATCTCCGTACCGGACTCTACGGCGATAGGCCTGGTTGGAATACCTTCGATAGGAACTGTTTCCGTGGGGGGTATCGTTCCTCCACTACCACCACCATCGCTATCGGGCACGCCGGTTTCGCATTCCGCCCGGAGTTTCTTAATACTGTTTTCAAGGTTTTCTATTGTTCTTTTTATTTCTTCTCTACCTTGGCTATATCCTTTGGCTTTAAGCGCCTCATCAGAAAGAGCGTACAGCTCTTCATAATATCGCTTCTTTTCCTCGAGGGCTTTGACTTCATCGCAAGGGTCTACGGGATGATGGGTAATCTCAACAACAGAATTGACCGTCGGGACCTCAGTCGGCACATCCATGATAACAACAGGGTCACGTTCATCTTTACTACCGGGTTGTATTATAATCTGGGGCTCCCCTATTTCTCTCATGGGTCCGTCTGGATTAGTTATCTCTTCCTGTATTACCCGTAATTTCTCCTTTATTGTTACCGTTATCTCCTCGTCATCATTGTTCTCGGCTTCCTCAAGCGCTCTGACCAGTTTGTCCAGTTCTTCCATAAGCACGCCGTTTACGGCATATACTTCCGGGGCCGTCTGGTTAGCACTATCCCCAACTGTCGGCGGAGCCGGTTCGGTTACTTCCTCTCCGGTTTGAGCGAATGCCGGGGACGTTACCAGTATCAGGGATATCGAGAAAATGGAAATCAGAGCGACGTAAAGTAGCTTTTTCATTTTATTATGCCTCCTTTTTCAAGTTTCCAATTCACTATGATTAGCTGATATAGCTTGGTCGGTTTGATTTTTACTGCTCGCCTTTCATGTTAATTTCTCGTTGTATTAGTATTAACGATATCCATTCAATAAAGTTAGTAAGTATATATTAACATTTACGCATTGTTTATTTTATCGGGTGTGTTATCAGGATAAAGATGGATAACCAATCGAGTCCGGTTGATACAAAAAGCAGTAAAATTTAATTCATGATATACTCTATCTACGAATACTAAATTGCAGTCTTGAGAAAGGATACATATATGGGCGTAATAAAGATTATGCCGTGCCTGGACATGAAAAACGGCAGAGTAGTGAAGGGTATACATTTCGTGGATTTGAAAGACGCCGGAGACCCTGTGGAAAATGCCTCTTTCTATCAGCAAGAGGGCGCCGACGAGCTGGCGATGCTGGATATTGCCGCGACACTGGAAAACAGGAAAACAAGGCTGGAATGGGTCAGGAATGTATCCTCGGTCATAGATATCCCTTTGACAGTCGGCGGCGGCATTTCTTCTCTGGAGGACATTGAAATGGTCTTGGACGCCGGGGCCAATAAAGTATCCATGAACAGCGCCGCCGTAAATAACCCGGAACTGGTAAAAAAGGCGTCAACGCAATTTGGAAAAGATAAAGTCACCGTGGCTATCGATGCCAGAAGAAACAAGGACATGCCTTCCGGCTTTGAGCTGGTGGTGTCCGGTGGCACGAAGCCGGTGGGGAAAGATGCGATATCATGGGCAAAACAATGCCAGGAGTTAGGCGCCGGCGCAATACTGCCCACCAGCATGGACGGCGACGGCACGCAGAACGGCTACGACCTGGAATATACCAGAGCCATATCTGATGCGGTCGAGCTTCCCGTGGTGGCATCCGGAGGGGCGGGAAACCTTGAGCATTTCTATGATGGAGTAGTAAAAGGGGGCGCTGAGATTCTGCTGGCGGCTTCGGTCTTTCACTATCGAATCTTAAGCATCAGGCAGGTTAAAGAATACCTTAGAGAGAAAGGACTGCAGGTTATTCTATAAAATAATCACTAACGGGAGAATAATGAATCAGACAGGACTTAACAAATATGAATAAAAAAATGACAGAACTGACACCGGAAGAAAAACGCGAGGAAAGGTTCAAACGCTGGCTTTCACCACCTGGTATCAAGTTCTCCAGTGCTGAAGCCGAGGATGGATATGGAAAAAGAGTAACCAGGTTTATCAAGACTATGAAGGTTGAAAAGCCCGACCGGGTACCGCTTATGTTACCGGTGGGGAGTTTCCCGTTATATTACTCCGGTATAACGCTGAAAGAAGCAATGTATGACAATAAAAAACTCTGCCAGGCATACCGGAAATTCTTTGATGAATTCAAATCGGACACGTTTGCCGGTGCTATGGCATTCTCCGGGAGGGCTTCCGAAATCATCCAGAGCCGTTCTTCAAGATGGCCGGGGCACGGACTTCCCGACGATGCCAGCATGAATCAGTTCGTAGAAGACGAGTACATGAAAGCGGACGAATACGATATGTTTCTGAATGATTTATCCGACTACTGCCTTCGCTATTATCTGCCGCGTTCACTTGGTGCGCTGGCACCTTTCGCCAGTTTCCAGCCCCTGCCGTTTATATTGGGTATGCCCGACCGGTTCCTCGGACCGGCTGTCATGCCGCAGGTCCGGGCTGCATTCCAGGCGATAATCGACTACGGCAAAGAGATAGAGGAATGGTCGAAACCTGTAATGGAATTCAACCGCGAAGGTTTAGAGGCCGGATACCCATCATTCTTCGGGGGACAGGCCCACGCGCCCTTTGACATCCTGGCCGATACGTTACGGGGTACGAGGGGAATCTTCACAGACATATTCCGGCAGCCGGAAAAGGTCCATAAAGCCATGGAGAAACTGGTACAGATAAACATCGATTGCGGCCTTCAGATGGCTAATGCCTCCGGAATACCGATGGTGTTTTTTGCGCTTCACAAGGGCGATGATACGTTTATGTCGGACAAGCAATACGAAGAATTCTACTGGCCGACCTTCAGGAAAGTTATCATGGGACTGATCGAAGAGGGCTGCGTGCCCTACCTGTTCGCCGAGGGGAGATACACCAACCGGCTCAAGACCATCAAAGACCTGCCCAGAGGTAAAGTGGTCTGGCTCTTCGACCAGACGGACATGTTCAAGGCTAAGGAGGTACTGGGGGATGTCGCCTGCATCGCCGGGAACGTGCCGGCCTCGCTGCTCCGCACGGGTACACCCAAGGCGGTCAAGGAATACTGCCGTAAGCTCATCGAGGTCTGCGGCGAAGGCGGCGGGTTCATCCTGACCGGAGGGGCCAGTATCGAAAAGGGAGACCCCGATAACCTGCGTGCCATGATAGAAGCCGTCGAAGAATACGGCGTATATTAATTGATTAAAAAGTGAATCTGGATACTGCCAGATTATACTATAGACACGTTGCAATAATGATAAAATCCGGTAAAACATCCCTTGGGGTCATTTTAGCCTCGGCCACTTTAACCGTGATGGCGGGTTCCGTTATCGCCCCGGTCCTCAACCAGATGGGCGAAGGACTCGGAATTTCTCCCAGCGCCGCCCGGCTTCTTATAACTACACACGGAATCATGATTGCCATCTGCAGTCCCCTAATCGGTCTGTTAATAGACAAAATGGGGATAAGAAGGCCATTAATCCTGGGCCTTATTCTGTACGGACTGGCCGGCGGGTCCGGACTTGTTATTACGAATTATTACCTGCTGATTGCCAGTAGAATTTTTCTCGGAATCAGTGTTGCCATGATATTCACCTCCGTCACGGTGACAATCCTCAATCTATACGAAGGAACACAACGGAACAAGGTGATGGGATGGAGGGGAAGCAGCAACAGCGTCGGCGGGATAATATGGCCTCTGGTGGGGGGTTCTCGGGGGGTTATTTCCTGGCATCTACCATTTATCGCCTACCTTATCGGCCTGCCTATTGCGCTATTGGCATTCCTCGCCATTCCCGAAACCCACTTGAGCGCGGACCGTCCTGAGAATGAAGCAGCCAAACCCAAACAGGAGTCGATATTCAATCTGTTCAGAAACATGCCCATACTCTTTCTTCCTTACGGACTTATCTTTGTCGGGAACATCCTTTTGTACGCGATAATCGTGTTCATGCCCAAGGTGGTCGAGCAGTTCGGCATTACCAGTTCTTTCTATGTGGGCACTTTCATCTCGACGGTAGGCGTCGCCGGAGGGACGGCTTCATTCTTTTACGGAAGGATTAAAGCCAGGCTATCTTTCAACACAATCATAATAATAGCTTTGTCGCTATGGTCAGCCGGTTTCATTTTGATGTCGCAGGCACCTTTCGTATGGTTAGTTTCGGTGTCTATTATCTTTTTTGGAATCGGCATGGGCATGGTCATACCCACCATCTCGGTATGGGTAGGCGAACTGGTACCGGCTTCGTTCCGCGGCAGGATGACTTCCTATATAACCCTATTCTCATATACAGGACAGTTCCTGTCACCGATAATTTTAAGCCCCATAGAATCAGCGCTGGGACTGGACGCTCTTTTCCTGGTTACCGGTGCAACCTGTGTTTTACTGCTGGTATTATTCCTGGTCTTGTCACGGAAGTAGACTGAACGGCTTTTTATTCAAGGTTTGATTTAAAGAAGCCTAAAAATAGAAGCGGCAGCAGCCGGGATTGAACCGCCAGCAATTTTTCACCAATAAGAAAACATCAGGGATTACCGAGCTCCCTTCCCACACGTACCATTCCCATCGGTTTGCCGTCGGCATCTCTAACAAGTGACGTACTGATCTGTACCGGATACTTACAGTCATGTTTGGAGACCATGGTATACTCCCGACATTCGAGATATCCCTTCTCCATAACCCTGGCAACATCGTCATTCACGATTCGCCGCTGTGACGGTTCGATAAGCTCTAAAAAGTGCCTTCCAAGTAATTCATCTTTGCTATCAGCACCGTACATCTCCAGGGTTTTCTGGTTTATATCTATTATGTTCGCGTCAAAATCCGTTATTACAATATAGTCCGTGGACATCGATACCGCGCTGGACAGGCGGAACATCTGGTCCTCTAAATATTTGTTCTCGGTAATATCGCGTAGGATGCTCCGCGTGTAAACCAGTTCGCCATCTGAAAATTTACATGTCACGTTCCCCTCAACGACGACTTTGTTCCCTTTTTTACTTATGAAAGCCGTTTTTATCTGGCCCACATCTTCTCCGGCTTTCATCCTTCCAAATAGCACCCTGTAATGATTTATATTGTCAGGATGTATAATGTCAAACACGTTCAGGTCGGCAATCTCTTCATCGCTATAGCCTAGAGCCTGTTTCCAGCCGTTATTAACATACCTGAAACGACCGTCCGGTGTCACCGACTGGATAAGTTCATTGGTATTATCCAGCAGGTCCCGATACTTGTTTTCTGCTTCTTTCAACGCCTCTTCCGCCCGTTTACGCTCGGTTGTGTCCCGGCACACACAGAAGATGCGTTTCTGTCCCTCGAACGTTGCTCCGTTGGTACTTATTTCAACGTCAACATTCGTACCATCCTTGCGTCTCCAGTATGTCTCGAAGTGATCGCCGTCTTCGTCAATATTACGTAACTGTTCCATCAGTTCCTCGCGCGTCCACCGGGTATCCCAGTCCCACACGTTGAGCTGAAGGACTTCCTCAGGTGAGTATCCGAGAATCTCGGCAAATTGCCGGTTGGCTTCGTACACCCTGCCGTTCTGCCCCAGGATTACAATCCCGTCTCTTGATTGCTCAATCATGATACGCCGCCAGGTGGCTTCGTTTGCCATAACTTCCTGGGCTTTCTCGCGTCCGGTGACATCGTTCCAATGTGCCAGATAATATTTAAACTCTCCGTTATGCATTACCCGTACCATATTGATTTCTATCCGGAAGCGCTCACCGTTCTTATTCTGGATAATCTGCCGTGTTATTTTACTGCCGCCTGCCAGGAATTCTTTCAGCCCGGGCAGTCTCTCCGCCCATTTTTCTTCAGGCCACCATGGAAAGGGCGCTCTGGAACCGGCAATCTCGTCCAGAGAGAAACCGGTCAGCTTTTCAAAAGCCGGATTGACGTATTTTATGGTAGTATCCGGATGAATAACTGTTATCGGATACGGGGCATTCTCCAGGAGACTGGTGCTGAACTCTTCACTTTCCTTGATAGCCTCCAACACCCGCTTGGTTTCGGTAATATCTTTGGCTACGGATATCATACATTGTTCACCATCAATCAGGATTGGGTCGGCCGAGAACAGAGCGACAATTTCCTCACCTGACTTCATACGCAGGTGAGCTTCCTCATTATTAATCCGGCCCTGTTCCTTAATTATATTTACAACTCTCTCGCGCTCCTCTAAACTTGCCCAGCTGTTGAGTTCGGCCGCCGCACGACCCAGCGTTTCTTCGCGGGTGTGACCGGTAATACGGGTGAAACCATCATTCATTTCAATGAATCTACCCTCTTTAAGGGTAGTGATGGCGATGGCGTCGGGACAACAACGGAAGGCTTTGTCCAGTTTTTCCTCTGATTCCTTCAGTGCCGTTTCGGCTTGCCGGCGCATGGTGACAGGCGTTTCTTGAGTTTCTTTTAAATGTCCGCCGTTATTCGTTGAATCGTTGAGAATTCCCCTGTGCGCGCGCCGGGCTTTCTTGACTCTTATAATTTTCTCACCTATTTTCAAGATATTTGTCATTTTCCCCCTCCAGTAGACGAACCCCCAAACACAGCCCAAATATCTCCTGTTTAGCTTCCTGGCCGCTAATACACCAGTTAAATATTCTAGTGGTTTTCAGCCAACAAATTGGTAAATATCAACGCGATTGTTGTAAATAATGTATAAATACGTGAGACATCCGCGTGCCGGCGGCCAGTATTGGCCTCTCTTATAAGAGTTTACTACCGAAAGTCCGGCCATAGTCCTGGCAGGACTTGATACCTTCCGGAGTATCAATAACAGCCTCTTTTAGATTAAACGAACCCAATTCAAAAGGTTCCATCTTGAACACGTATTCCATCGTTTCCATGATAAACGCCGGTGCATCCCCGCTGTGTGTGTACGAGCCAAAAGCACCGGCTAATTTGCCTTCCATATTCACCTTCTTGGCCATGAAAAGAAAGGTCTTCATATTACCCGCCATATCCCGATGATATGTCGGCGAACCGAAGATATACCCGTTAAATCCCTCTAAACCATCGGCTTCCTTGATGTTTGAAATATTTTTCACCACCGCCTCACACCCGGCAATACGGACTCCTTCACCGATGTATTGGGCCATTTTTTCGGTATTACCGGTCATGCTTGCGTAAGCTATCAATACCCTTGCCATGTCATTACCTCCTGCTTAGTTACCTGATTTGAAAATAGCACAAAATATAAAATTGAGTCAAAGTGAGGAGAAAATCCAAAAAAGAAGTGGCCGCGGTGGGATTTGAACCAGTTGTTATTTGCTTTATCGCTATGTTCGATGTATTATCCTAGTGATTAAACATTGGACTTCTCCTTCTTTTCTTCAGACTTGCGCGAAACAACAGATAACTACGGGAAGGTCAAGGGAATTTCAAGACAGAGCTTACGCGCAAAAATCCCTGACTATTTCCGTTTTTTAAACGATTTCTCTAAAAAGGAACGATGAGATGAAGAAAAAACATATGCCTGGACCTAAAGTCAACAAGGAAAACGCAGTGATCAAGGGTCTGAGTCTGGCCGATTTCGGGATTAACGGTATCGCTTCCAGAGTCGATGTCCAGAACGGAAAGATAGTCAGGATACGCCCATTGCACTATGACTGGAAATACAATAAAGAGGAATTTAACCCATGGCAGATGGAAGCGTGTGGAAAAGTATTCGAGCCGACTATGAAAACGCTGGTATCCCCTTTCGGTCTGGCATATAAAAAGAGGGTCTATTCACCCAACAGGATTCTCTACCCTTTGAAACGAGTAGACTGGGACCCGGATGGAGAGAGAAACACGGCCAACAGAGGAACCAGTAAATACAAGAGAATTTCCTGGGATGAGGCGTTAGAGATTATTGTTAAGGAATTGAAGAGAATAAAAACCCAATACGGAATGGAGGGAGTGCTTTCTCAGTCCGATGGTCACGGCGAGGGGAAGGTCATACACACGGCGCATGGCAGCGCCAACAAGTTGCTGGCGCTTCTCGGCGGTTACACTATGCAAATGAGAAATACCGACAGCTGGGAAGGATGGGCCTGGGGTGCCAAGCACGCCTGGGGAATGGAACCTGTCGGAGAAATGGTACCCGCCGGCAACCTTATTCCCGATATCGCGAAGAATACCGAACTCTTATTGTTCTGGGGATGCGATCCGGAAACCACTCCCTGGGGATTCAACGGTCAAATGGCCAGCCGGATATGTTACTGGTATAGTCAACTCGGGATTAAATGCGTCTATATTTGCCCCGAGTTGAATTACGGAGCGGCCGTTCATGCTGATAAGTGGATACCCGTCAAGCCGAACACGGACGCCGCCCTGCAATTGGCTATCGCCTACGTGTGGATGACCGAGGGAACGTATGATAAAAAGTACGTTGAAACCCATACTTTCGGGTACGACAAATTTGAGGATTACGTGCTCGGTAAGGAAGACGGCGTGGCTAAAACACCCGAATGGGCTTCCGAGAAATGCGGCGTCCCGACGGAAACCATTAAAGCACTGGCGCGTGAATGGGCATCCAGGAGGACATCGATAGCTCATGGCAATGGCGGCGGCGGTATCAGGAGCGCCTACGCCACGGAACAGGCAAGAATAGAAGTGCTTCTACTGGCCATGCAGGGACTGGGTAAACCGGGTGTTCACCAGGTCAAGATGATAGAATGGGCGACCTTCGACTCGAAAAATAGCCCGATGCCCACGGGAATCGCGACTCCCGGTAATTTCGTCCATGCGTACAACGTAACCAAGATAGGAACAAAATGGGCCGGGGCACTGGATGGCCGAAGCAGGGAACTGAGCGAACTCGAAAAATTGATGACACCGGCACCGATTAATCCGAAGCAAATAATACCGAAAGACCTCATCCATGAAGCCATCCTGAATCCACCAATCAGCTGGTACGGTAATACGACGTTTCCCGGAAAGCTGGAAAACCAGTTCGTAAAATACAGGTATCCGGAAGAGGGATGCTCGGAAGTACACATGATATGGACGGATTCCCCCTGCTGGATAACCTGCTGGAACGATAGTAATTCCTACATGAAGGCACTGAGAAGTCCGAAGATAGAGTTTATACTGGCGCAGCACCCGTGGCTGGAAAACGATTGCCTTCTGGCTGATATCATTCTCCCGGTTAATACGAAATTCGAGGAGAAAGATTTTGCTATGGACCTGGAGAGCGGCCAGTATCACACGGCGTTCATCGAGGAAAAATGCATCGAGCCCATCGGAGAGTCTAAAAGCGATTACGAGATAGTATGTATGATAGCTGAAAAATTTGGGTTGCTGGATAAATATACAGGCGGCATGACCGTTGATGACATGATCAAGGCCGGTTACGATTACTCAGGAATACGTGATCTGATACACTACGATGAACTTAAGAAAAACGGATACTTCGTAATCCCGACAGACCCGGAATGGAATACCATCCCTGCCGGCTTGAAGGAATTCTATGAAGACCCGGAAAATCACCCACTGAACACGCCATCAGGTAAGGTCGAATTCCTTTCTCAGAACCTGGCAAAGCATTTT
>CAYNDI010000016.1:0-18986 GCA_964395955.1 uncultured Dehalococcoidaceae bacterium | reverse complement strand
ACCACAATAACACGGCGGCGGTCAAGGGCAATCCCCAGGTAGTCAGGGATACGGTATCAGTCAAAGGGATTATGTTTAAGGGCGTAGCTACCGCTCATGACGATAAGGGTGGAGGAGAGAGGGGCAGTAATATGATATTCTGCTTCCAGGTGGACGGGGTACGCGTAGTACACCTCGGCGACCTGGGGCACCTGCTCACGGATACCCAGGTGGTGGACATCGGCAAGGTGCACGTACTCCTCGTACCGGTCGGGGGCAACTTTACCGTTGACGCCAGGGCCGCCCAGGAGGTCTGCGACCAGGTCAGGACAAGGGTAATCATTCCAATGCATTACAAGAACGATAAATGCACTTTCCCCATCGGCGGCGTTGACGAGTTCATCAAGGGCAAGACCAACGTGACGCAGGTAAGCGGCAGCGAGGTTGCCTTTACCGTGCCGGAACTGCCCACCAGCCCTCAAATCATGGTCTTGAAACCGGCGCTATAGAACCGACCAGGAATCAAGCGGGGGATGTGGGGTCTGAATTCCAGCCTGTGCTGGAATGACGTGAAAGGGAACGGATTGCTTCGCTACGCTCGCAATAACATCAGGGGGAAGGGGCGGAATTCTGACGGGATAAGCCGTGAATGGTGCGAGGGTGGTAAGGGTGGGAAAAGATGTAAACCGAGGGGGAATACGGGAGGAGGGCAACACTCCCTCTGATACATGTCACCTGATAATGATATAAGTAAATACTGGGAAAACCGTTTCCGGGCAGAGGGAAAGATATGGGGCGATACGCCCAGCCGGACGGCAATACACTCCCTGGAATTATTCCGGCAAAACAAAGTCCGAAAGATACTCGTGCCCGGCGCGGGCTACGGCCGGAATACCAAGCTGTTTTCGGCGGCGGGATTCAAGGTGACCGGAGTAGAGATTTCGGCAACAGCCTGTGAAATAGGGGGGAAGTTCGACACTAATACCCGGTTTTATAATGCTTCCGTTCTGGACATGTCCTTCCTCACGGAAAGCTACGACGCTGTTTACTGCTTCAATACACTCCACCTTTTCCTTGAAAATGAAAGAAAGAAATTCGTGAGACAATGTATCGACAAGCTAAGTAATAACGGAATCATGTATTTCACCGTCTTCTCCGATAAAGAAGAGAGTTATGGAAAGGGCAGGGAAGTAGAGAAAAATACCTTTGAAAGCAAGCCAGGACGTCCGGCGCACTACTTCACCGATGCCGACCTCAGAGGGCACTTCCCGGACATGAATATATTGGAGACGGGTATCGCCGAAGACCCTGAAGACCACGGCGGGGGGCCGCATACACATATCCTGAGATACATCTGCGCGAGAATTACAGGCGAATGATAAATCCAAACGACGTAAACCTGATTATCTTCGACACGGACGGGACGATTATCCCCTCCCTCCCGGTCGTTTATGAAGCCATCAAGCGCGCCTTCGCCAGGCTGGACTGGCCCGTCAATTTCAGTGCGGAAGAGATAAACCGTTTCTTCGGGATGCCGTCCGGTTCGGCTGGGGGCAGCGGGCTGTACGAATTCATTACCCCGGCCGCCAGCCGTTTATCAACGGAAGAAGTCCGTGATAGAGTACGCGACGAATATCATGATACCTTCGCGGAAATGGCGGATACTTATCCGGGGTTCAGGGAGACGCTTGCCACGCTAAGGAAAAGGGGCTATAAACTCGTCTTATACAGCAACGCCGCCGTCCGGTATTTCAAAATCGCCATTTCAACACTGAATATCCGCGACTGTTTCGACTATACCGAGTGCGTCCAGGAGAACGACCTCACCAAGACAGAGCTCGTCCGGAAAATAAGGGAGAGATTCGGCGGTCTGAATGCCGCGGTGGTCGGCGACAGACACCACGATATCGAAGCCGCCCGCGAGACCGGCTCGTTGTCAATAGGGGTGCTTTTCGGCTACGGCGGCGAGGAACCAAAGCAGGCGGATATCACCATCGAAAAATTCGACGAACTGCTGTCTATTTTCGACCGGAGACTACCCATATTCGAAAAAATAACGGGAGAGATAGACACCAGAAAGCCAAAGGACAGGCCGTTTATAGTGGGGATAAGCGGCATTGATGGTTCCGGCAAGACCATGTTTACCAGGGCACTAGCCAGTTATATGGTCGAACACAAGCGCAGGATTCAGGTAATCCACCTCGATGATTTTCATAACCCCCGGGAAGTCAGGTACGCCGGGGAGGACCAGGCCGAGAACTATTACCACCGGAGCTTCGATATTCAGAAAATAATCGATAATCTACTGATTCCCGCCCGTCGGAAAGGAAAGCACACCGTGACGCTGACGCTATTGGACTTAGATACGGATAAAAGCGAAATAAAGAAAGAGTATTCATTTGATAGCGACACAATCATACTATTTGAAGGCGTTTTCCTGTTCCGCGAAGAGCTGGCGCCTTATATCGACTATAATATTTACCTGGATATTCCGTTCGAAGAGAGTAGAAAGAGAGCCAGGGAAAGGGACGCCAGAGCGGTCTTAGAGAAATACGACACAAAGTATCTACCCGCCCAGGCGAAATATCTGGAAGAATACCCTCCCAAAGATACGGCGGACATGATAATCGATAACTCTAACTGGGAGTATCCCCGCGTCTATTTCCCATGAAATCATCGTAATACGACGTATCCGTGAGGAAATGCCCGCTTTTTGGATATAATTTTTTCGTAAAATTTCCCTAAACTTTTTGTTACCCCCTAGAGGATATTGACTCTGCGTGGTAGAATACTATATAGGGGGTAGAGTTCGCATCTCAAACAGGCAAAAGACTTGGAGATAAACTGTATAATCCTGGCAGGTGGAAAGAGTATACGGCTAGGACATGACAAGGTATTAGAAAGGGTTGGTAATACAAGTCTACTCGAACGGGTAATATCTCGAATAGACTCAGTGTGCAAAGATATAATTATCGTAACGGCGAAAAAAAGGACTTTCGCGCCTCTGGCTAATAACCTCAAAGTTAAGACAGTCTGTGATATTTTGCCGGGGCACGGATCGCTGGGCGGTATTTATACAGGACTAGTGGAATCAGATTCGTTTTATAATCTTGTCGTGGCCGCGGACATGCCGTTTTTAAACGAGTCATTGTTACAATATATGATAGAGGTCTCAGATGGTTTCGACTTCGTTTTACCGCGGGTCAATAATCTCTACGAACCGCTGCACGCCGTATATTCCAAAAACTGCATTGCCCCCATCGAGACTATATTTAATCAGGGCAAGAGGGTTATCATCGAGCTTTTCAATCATGTGAAAATCAGGTATATCGAAGACGAAGAGGTAAACAGGTTCGACCCGGAACACCTGAGCTTCTTCAATATCAACACGAAAGAAGACCTGGAAACAGCCAGAAAAACAGCCGGAGGGACTACCGATTAATGCTAACCGTAGAAGAAGCACTGCAAAAGATTCTCAATGAAGTAGATACGCTCGAAGCGGAATCCGTCCCCATACTGGATACGCTGGGGCAGGTACTCGCCGAAGATATTAAGTCGGACATCAACGTACCGCCGCTGGACAACTCCGCCATGGACGGCTTTGCGGTAAGGTCGGAGGATACCAGAGGAGCCGGCGAAAAAACACCCAAATACCTCGAGGTTATCGATACGGTCATGGCGGGTTCTATTTCCGATAAAGAAGTCGTACCCGGCACGGCCATGCGCATTATGACCGGAGCGCCGGTACCCGGGGGAGCCAACGCCGTCGTACAGTTCGAGCATACCGACGAAGCACAAAAAAGGGTTGCTGACGGAAAGCCGGCCGCCCGCGTGGGCATTATGGAAGATGCCCGGCCGGGCCTCAACATCAGGAAAGCCGGCGAGGATATCGCCAAAGGGGCGACAGCCCTGAAGAAAGGCACCGTTATCAGACCGTCCGAGGTAGGGCTGATGGCTTCGCTCGGATACAGCAAGGTTAAAGTTATCCGCCGACCCGTCGTAGCCGTGCTTTCCACCGGCAACGAGCTGGTGGAAATCGATAAACCGTTGCCCGAGGGCAAGATTCACGACAGCAATGCCTATAGTATCGCCGGTCTGGTCAGGCGTTACGGATGTATTCCCAGGATGCTGGGGATAGCCCGGGATGAAGAAGCAGACCTGGTTAGTAAACTCCGGCAGGCGCAGGACGCCGATATACTGCTTACCACCGGCGGGGTCTCCATGGGCGATTACGACATGGTAAAAGACATCCTGGCCAGGGACGGCGAGATGGTTTTCTGGAAGGTAAGGGTAAAGCCGGGGAAGCCTCTGGCATTCGGGAAGATTAAAGGTAATAAAAAACCTGTACTGCACCTGGGACTGCCCGGCAACGCCGTCAGCTGCATGGTAAGCTTCGAGTTGTTCGTCAGGCCGGCCCTTTTAAGGATGATGGGCAAGAAGAACATCGCCAAACCGGTGGTGGATGCGATACTGGAAGATGATGTAAAAAATGATGCCGGACGACGCATCTATGACAGGGCTATCGTAGAAAAGCGCGACGGACATTATTACGCCCGGCTGACCGGACCGCAGAGTTCGGGAATACTGACTTCAATGGCCCTGGCCAACGGGCTGGTGCTCATACCGGAAGAACGAAAAACGGTGAGTAAGGGCGAGACTGTCCAGACACTGATGCTGGACTGGAATGAGGAAGTAAATATATAACCGGGGGATTAACCGGACAGGAATATGCATTTAATAATATCGGTTGTAGGTAAGTCTCATTCCGGCAAAACGACGCTGCTGGAAAGTCTTATCGGCGAACTCAAGCAGCGCGGGCACAAGGTAGCCATCGTCAAGCACTCGCACCATGCCAACGACATCGATACAGCCTCCAAAGATACCTGGCGTTTTACTAAAGCCGGCAGCGAAATATCCGCCATCAATTCTCTGGACCACCTGGCAATTTATCGGCGTACCGACCACCATTTTGACCCTCAGGAAATTTCCGATTTCGTACTCTGGGATTACGACATCATCCTGACCGAAGGATTCAAGGGCAGCAGCTATCCAAAAATCGAGGTACACCGTACCGAGCAGGGTAAAGAGCTGCTGACCGAGCCGCAGCAACTGCTGGCGGTGGTCACCGATGAACCGCTGGATGTGAAAGTGCCCCAGTTCTCCAGAGACGACCTGAACGGGATAGCCGACCTTATTGAGAAATCGATAGCGAATCAGGACGGCGAAAACGACGTAAATCTGGTTATCGACGGGATTAATGTACCCGTCAGCGCCTCGTTGAAAGACCTGCTGGCACGCACGATTTTTGCGATGATACCCCGGCCGCAAGGTAACGGCGAGATTAAAAACCTGCATTTATCGCTGAGGAGGAAGGTTTGATATTCGAAACCTCAGATTTCAATTTTAGAGTACCGTCCGTAGTATCGCGGGCACGGCGGGTGTTGATTAAACCCAGCGCTTCCTACCCGCTGCCATATCCGGTGACCACCAGCGCCGAAATGCTGGCGGCGATAATTTCCAGTATACGGAGAGTCAGCGACGCCGATATTCTATTGCTGGAAGGCACGCCGGGCGGCGTACCCACCCGTCCTATCTACCAGGCGCTCGGCTATAACTTCCCGCGGGTGCTGACGCTGGATGTTAAGGACTGTATCTTCGTGGAAGTAGACAATCCGCTTCCCAAGCCGTTTGCCATGCCCACCTTCTGGGTACCCAACGTTATCCTCTCCAGCGACTACCTGATAACCGTGGCGCCTTTAAAGACTTACGACGGCACCGGCAGCTTTACCATCATGAACCTGCTTTCGCTCCTGCCGAGCAGCAAGTATCAGGGCGAAGCAGCCGGCGGCTGGGAGAGCCTCTATACCCTGGGAATAGATAAGGTGCTGGCCGACCTCTATTTTACGCTTCCTTTCGACATGGGGATAGTGGAGGGGAGGCAGAAATTCGCCGTCAGGGAAGACCCGTGCGAAGGGGAAGTAGAGGAATACGATAAAGTGTTCATCGGCGAACCTTACGAAGCGGACCGGGAAGTCGCCGATACGCTGGGGTTGAAAGTCGGCTACCTCGACCTTATAAAGTCAGCCAAGGTAGAACTCGAAGTATAGCAGGTTTCCCCCCAGTTACTCTCAGATACCAATTACCTGACCCGTTTCCAAACGGGTCACTCTTTTTTCCTCGTTTTCTATCATTTTTCCAAGTGCTATTCAGACAAATACAGGATTACGCCGGCTGGAATCGGGCATGATAACAACAGTTATAACGGGCCTGACGACGTTACGCCATACCTGGGGGAAGTGCACGGTATTGGGCGGGATGTAGATGCTCGAAGAGGTAGTGAAAGTGACTTTCTCTCTTTCGTCTCCCTCGCCGACCCAGAAATCAACTTCCGCCCCGAGGTCGGTAGTATCTTCCGGGTTGGTTCCCAGGAAGAGGAAAATCTCTTCATAGTCATGCTTGTGGGCTCCGGGGCCGCTGCCGTTGCCGATAATGGTATCTCCGGAGATGATGCCGTACTCGACAAAACAGTCGGCGTCTTTAAACGAGTGGGGAGAAAAGATAACGCGGGGTCCCGTATCCACCGGGTTCATGTTGGGGATTTTGTCCGTCTCGGGGACTGCCTCGGAGGTATTGGTCACGGGAACGGCAGGTTTTCTGCAAATATATTGCTCATACCTTGATTCTGCCATGGCTTCATCTCCTTCAACTAATAGTATAAGTGATGATATATGAGTCTTTAGCGGGGAGTCAAGGGGGAGGGCTTCTTACGGGATAAGCCGTAGATGGTGCGAGGGCGGCCAGGGTGGGAAAAGATAAAAAGCGATGGGTGGGGGGTAAAGGGGAGGAAGATATTTTAGCCACCCGATTTGGAGCGTTTGATACTCTCGGCTTCCGTATTCAATTTTTCCCACTCCCCGGTAAGCGAGCGGATTTCTTCCTGCAGCCGGCGGTGTCTCTCGATGGAACCGGCTACTTTTTCGCCATCCTTATAATGGGAGGGGTCGGCAAAGTTGCTTTCGAGTTCCCTGAGTTCTGCCTCAAGCTGCGAAAGTCTGGCTTCCACCTCGGCGGTTCTTTTGGCGATTGCCGCCGACTTTTGACGTAACGTGTACGGTGATATACCTTCTACCTTACGTTTCCGGGGTGATGTTTTACGGCTGGACGTTGCGGTTGCAGTATCGGTTGCAGCTGTCTTAATGCCCTCCGGTTTGTTTTGACCGGCTGACTCCTGGCGGTAGATATAGCTGTCATAATCACCGGGGAATATCTCCAGCTGACCGCTTTTAATGGCTATGATTTTAGTAGCAATCTGCCTGATAAGCGTACGGTCGTGGGTTATCAGGCACAGCGTTCCCTGGTAAGCGTCGAGGGCATCGGTGAGGATTTCCCGCGATGGGATATCGAGGTGATTGGTGGGTTCGTCCATGAGTAAAAGGTTACTGGACTGCATCAGGAGTTTGGCCAGGGAGATACGCGCTTTTTCGCCGCCGGACAGCACCGATATGGACTTATAGATTTCATCGCCGCTGAAGAGAAAAGCCCCCAGTACCCGCCGCAGGTCCTGCTCCGGCACCTCCGGGGCCGATTGCCTCAGTTCCATGAAGACGTTCTGGCGTGGATTCAGGGCTTCGAGCAGGTACTGGGCATAATAGGCGGAGGTTACATTATGCCCGAGGCTGCGTTCCCCCTGCTCGAAGGGCAGCACCCCGGCCAGGATTTTAAGCAAAGTAGTCTTGCCGGCACCGTTAGGCCCGATCAGCGCTACCCGGTCGCCGCGGTACAGGGTAAGATTGAGGTCCCGGTATACCTTCAAGTTTCCGTAGGACTTGTGGACATTGCTGAGAGTGATTACCTCATGGCCACCCCGCGGCGGCTTCGGGAAAGAGAAATGTACCTTCCCCGTGGTCCTCGGTATGACCACTTTTTCCATTTTTTCCAGTCGTTTTACCCGACTCTGTACCTGGCTGGCTTTGGTGTTCTTGGCGCGGAAGCGCTCGATGAAACGTGTTTCTTTCTGTATCGTCTTGGCCTGCCTTTTAGCCATAGCCTGCCTGACCTCGAGCAGTTCCTCCCGGGCGACAACATAGCTGTCATAATTGCCACGGTGGAAAATAACTTCATCCGATTCGATAGACAGCACTCTATGAGCGACCCGATTCAGAAATGCCCGGTCGTGCGATGTGACGATAACCGCGCCCCGGTAGCCGGAGAGATACTTCTCGAACCAGATACAGGCTTCGAGGTCGAGATGATTGGTCGGTTCGTCCAGCAGCAGGAGGTCGGGCTCGATGAGGAGCAGCTTGGCCAGTTCGGCGCGCATTATCCACCCGCCGCTGAATACGCGCAGGGGACGGGTGAAATCGGACGGGTGAAAGCCCAAACCGGAAAGGATAATCCCGGCTTCGTGTTCCAGGTTATAAGCACCGGTGGCTTCGTATTTATGCTGAAGTTCGCCGAGTTCACGCATGATGCCGGCGGAATCATCGTTGTCCTCGCCTTCCGCCAGGGCATGTTGCAGAACGCTTATCCGGTGTTCCAGGCTGGTAACGTGCGGGGCGGCGCTTATCACCTCATCGAGCAGGTTTTTATCGGAGAAAGGCTTGATATCCTGCCTCAAATACCCGATGGTAATATCTTTCTGCTTTATCAGTTCCCCTGAGTCCGGGCTGGTTTCGTCGTTCAGGATATTGAACAGGGTCGTCTTCCCCGAGCCGTTGCGGCCAATCAGGGCAATGCGGTCCCTGGCGCCGATATTAAAGCTGCAACCGGAGAATAACTCCCTGTCGCCGTATGATTTGGAAATATCTGAAATTACTATCATTTGAATAGCCCAATTTAAAATCATACCATACCGCGTGGCTGTAGAGAATACGGTCCGGCTATCTGACTGGTTCTATTTGTATTCGGTTGATACGTTCAAGCCTCACTCCTGCCTCCCTTTTTTCCCCTTTGTTATCTTTTCCCACCCGGACCGCCCTCGTACCATCACCGGCTTATCCCGTAGTATACCCCCCACCCCTAAAAAGGGGAGTGCACAGCGAGAGGGGACGCAGCCCCCTCTAATATACTTTCCCCCTCTTGAACATCATATTAAGCGGGCACCAGGGATGAACCTGTTCGAGAGGGGGATAAAGGGGGTGAGTATATAATATCAAGAATATTTATGAGTGCTGACGGACTGTTTATTCTTGACGTACCGCGGTGCCGACGATATAATGATGGCGTCAATACCGGCGCTTTTAGGTCGTTGTCGGGCCGAGAGGTCTTTTCACCATGTAATTGTCTCGGCTATTTCGCGTATCCGGGAGTCATTGTTATATCTGGGATAAGAGTATGACTGAAAAATACGATGTCATTATCGTCGGCGGCGGTCCGGCCGGTATCTTCGCGGCCCTGGAGCTGGCCCAGGCGGACGGGCTGAACGTTCTCCTGATGGAAAAGGGCAAGGATATCAGCGAACGCAGTTGT
Organism: uncultured Dehalococcoidaceae bacterium; assembly: GCA_964395955.1. Taxonomy (GTDB): domain Bacteria; phylum Chloroflexota; class Dehalococcoidia; order Dehalococcoidales; family RBG-16-60-22; genus CAYVPT01. Next base: position 9,539 of record CAYNDI010000016.1, on the reverse strand, counting down.
CCGGTACGGGATACGGGCAGCACCTGCGTCGAGTGCTTGCCCTGCAATCTTGTGTGCGGACTGGGAGGCGCCGGCGCTTTCAGCGATGGCAAACTGGTGCTGTCTTCGGAGGTGGGGGGACATTTGAGCGAATACCTCGGCGAGGAACGTACCACTACCCTGATTAAATACGTAGACGACCTGTATCTTAAATTCGGGGCATCGAAAAAACTCTACGGCGGCAACGATGTTATCCAGGAAATATCCGAAAAGGCCAACCAGGCGGGACTGCACCTGATACCGACGCCGGTACGTCATATGGGGACGGAAAACTGCTACGAAGTGCTCAAGTCGATGCAGGATTACCTCTATCCCCGTTTGAAGTTAAACCTCGGTACAATGGCGGCGAAGATACTGGTGGATAAGGGAAAGGTCAGGGGCGTGGAGACGGAGGGTGGAGAGACATTTCTCTGCCGTTATCTTGTACTGGCTCCGGGCAGGGAGGGGGCCGACTGGTTGTCCCGCGAGGCCGGTCGCCTCAAGCTGACCATGCGCAATAACCCCATCGATGTCGGCGTAAGGGTGGAAGTGCCGAAAAATGTAATGAAAGCTCTAACTGACGTGTTGTACGAAATCAAGCTGGAGTATAAATCTTTCAGCTTTAATGACCGTATCCGGACGTTTTGCATGTGCCCGGCCGGCGAAGTGATTATGGAATCGACCGGCGGCACCGACCCCGTGGTGACGGTCAATGGCCATAGCTACGCCAGTCAACAGAGTGAAAATACGAATTTTGCGCTGCTGGTAAGTACCGATTTTACCAAACCCTTTCATGAGCCGATTGCCTACGGTAAGTACCTGGCCAAGCTGGCTAATCTTCTCGGCGGGGGCGTGCTGGTGCAGCGTTTCGGAGACCTGCTGGCGGGCCGCCGCTCCACCCCCGAGCGAATCGAGGGGGGTAAGGTCAGACCCACTCTCAAGAGTGCCACCCCCGGCGATTTGAGTTTTGCGCTTCCCTTCCGCCACCTTACCGGCCTGATAGAAATGCTGATGGCTATGGACAGGCTGACGCCGGGCGTGGCTTCGGAAGATACTCTGCTGTACGGAATCGAGGTCAAGTTTTACTCCTTCCGGCCGCAGCTCAGCGCCTGCCTGGAAACCGAGGTAAAGAACATGTTCGCCGTGGGTGACGGTACCGGGGTAAGCCGGGGACTGGTGCAGGCATCGGCTTCCGGCCTGGTGGCGGCGGTGGAGATATTGAAAAGAACCGGGTCGGCTTGAAGATTCCTTTCGTGTTTCCCAACTTGACAGGAGAGTCTCTGCCTTTTAAAATGATAAGGTGTGTTTCATAATTTTATGAAACACATGAGTCTCGATTGTATTTGGGGGTAAAGCCGGCGGGAATGGCGCCCCCTATAATATTGGGATACATAATCCAGAAGGGGAGTGATGCTAATTGGCTGAAGTTACCGCTGGTCAGGACGAACCCTTCGACAGCTTACTCAAGCGGTTTAACCGGAAGGTGCAGCAGGACGGTATCCTGGCGGATTTGCGCCGCCGGGAACATTATGAGAAACCCAGTATTAAGCGTAAGCGGAAGAAGGCGGCAAAGAAACGCGGTTCGGCACGGGTCGGCAAGCCGCTGAGACGTTAATTAACCTCCCCGGACAGAAATCCCATAGAAATACGTAATCTACTGTTAGGATAAGTCATCCCATGGCGCAGGCAGCAGACCTCAGAAAAAAGGTGTCCGACGACCTCAAGCAGGCGATGAAGAGCGGCGATACGCTCCGGCGCGATACGCTCCGCATGCTGATATCCTCGATTAATAACGCCGAAATCGCCAAGCAGGCCGACCTGGAGGAGTCTGATATCCTCGGTGTCATCTCCAAGGAAGTGAAAAAGCACCAGGAGAGTATCGAAGCCTTTAAAAAGGGAAACCGGGAAGACCTGGTGACGAAAGAGACGGCCGAGATGGCTGTCCTCGAGGGTTACCTGCCTCAGCAGATGAGCCGCGATGACATAGTGGCGGCGGCAAAGGAAGTAATCACGGCGGTGGGGGCGCAGGGCTTAGGTGACAAGGGCAAGGTAATGAAAGAACTCATGCCCAAGCTCAAGGGCCGGGCGGACGGCAAAGAAACCAACGAGGTGGTCACGGAACTGCTGGGGCAGTAGGATTCTGAATTTACGGGTATTATTTTTTACTTATTGCTTTATAGCGAATTCCATCTAGGAAAACGTCTTTAACGTCTTCATGTAGGATTTTTCCATCTTTTGTTGTAACTTGGTGGATTGTACAGAGATATATCATGTGTTCATCGTAATATGATAATATTTTACTAGTACCACCATCTACCATTTTTGATGGTACACTTGCTTGAACTTTACATAGCAGTTTATTATTGTGAATACGTAACCAGAAATTATTCTGTTCTAGCATGTGCTGTAATTCTGCGGCACTAGCTTGTTGATAATTTTTCATTCTTAGCTTATAATAGCTTTTGAGTTAGCTATTTATTATAGTAGTTTAAACTGGGGGGCAAATGGACCAAGAGGAAATCAATGATAAATTATCAGGATATATTTCGGGTAATATACAGATTGACGAACTATCCGAAATAATTGATGAATGGTTGTTTGACTTACGCCAGAAACCAGATTTTACCACTGAACAAGAGATCTTATCTAATCTAGAATTGTATATACATGAAGCCAGAGAAGGATATAGAAGTTGGGATGAGTTGTATGAATACGTATTATCCATCATAGAACGTAAATTTAACGAACAATATTCAACAACCATTATATTTAATACTAGTGCTAATTCAGAATCAATTATTATCAACAGAGGCGCTATTCCCGTTAAGGATTACCACCCTGACCATGTATTTGTTTGATTTGAGGAATGTAAATTACACGTAGTGGTATTTGGGTAACCCTAGTATCATTCAAAGAAATGTATATCCAATAAATACCAGTTTCATCTAGTTTAAATGTTGAATCTATTATTATATCAACTCCACGGTCCTCTTCGCCTTCAAACAACACACTTCTAATTAATTCAGGCATTAACTCGCCAGAAGGTTTCGCTGGCTGAATTTTTACTTTATGGACACCTCGTGCCCAGCCAGATTTGAATTTAATAAGTAATTTCAATTGATAATCAAACGGCTCCATTTCTAGTGGGGGATTTGGGCTGACAGCCGTGCGAGTTACTCGATCAACTATTCTGATAGCAGACTTCACTCCATCTCGTTCAACAAGGACTGTTTCGCATAGTAAAGCTGCAGACAAAAACGGACCTCGTTCAGATTGTTTATCTTTATCAGACATATTTCGCTCCACAATTATATTGAATATTTTTACGATTTATTTTAGTATTTATAGCCTGAATATACATTTTAAAACCGATGAATGTCAATATACATATTAAGTTTGAGATAGATTGTATTAGATTTGTAAAGCCTTCTCCATCTCCGCACAGAGTCTTTCCGTTTTTACCCCGGAATCGATGAAGCCCCATGGCAAAGCGGCACTGGTATCCCATTTCTGGTTGACATAATAATCTATATCCAGCTGTTTTTCTTCTACCGCCTGGCGCCAGGCAGCCAGGGAGACCTCCTCCATGCCGGCCAGAACGGCGGCCACTTTTTCATCGCCGCGCGCCAGCACCGCCTGGATATGACTCCAGGCGGTGCTTTCCTCGTTGACCTTAACGCCTTTCAGGGGCAGGCTGCTTCTCAGTAACGTCAGGCGGCGACACAAAACTTCCTGCGATTCCATGGGAAGCCACTGGAAGGGCGTGCCGGCTTTGGGCACGAAGGGTGATACATTAAGGATAATGCGGGTATTGCTCTGCCGCTGTTCCAGTCGTCCTTTAATTTTCAGCGTCAGATTGATGATATCCCCGGCGTCTTCATCGGTTTCCGTGGGCAGACCGATGATGTAGTAGAGCTTCAACTGGTTGAAATGGCATTCGGCAATCCTGTCTACCGCTGCCATGATGTCATCATCGGAAAGACCCTTGTTAATCACTTCTCTCAGGCGCTGGGAACCGGCTTCCGGGGCGATAGTGATGTTCTGGATTTTACCCCTGGCCAGGGCGCTAAGGATTTCCGGCGAGAGCGACTTCATATGCAGCGAGCTGATTGACAGTTCGGCGTTGAGCTTGAGCAGGCCGGCGAGTAGTTCATTAATCCGGGGATGGTCGGTAACGGTCGGCCCCACCAGCCCGATGCGCCTCCGGTGATGCAGTCCTTCCCAGGCCTGTTTGAGCATATTGTCCACGGAACGAAAACGCATGGGGGAGAAGGCGTTATTGACCAGGCAAAAGCGGCAGCCCCGCTGGCAACCCCGCTCGACTTCGATAAGGAACAGGTCGCCCAGTTCGGTATCCGGCGTGAGGACCACCGAGGCAACGGGAAAGTCATCCAGGTTTTTCACCCACTGTCGGGTGACTGTTTTTCCTAAAGAATAGGCCGGTACGTAAACGCCGGGCAGATTGGTCATCTCCCGGAGGAGGATATCCCGCGACTCGCTGATGCAGTCGAGTAACAGGGGAATCATAGGGGGTAATATCGCCTCGGCCTCGCCGATACAGAGGCAGTCGAAAAACGGCGCCAGCGGCAGTGGATTGGCGGTGATACAGGGGCCCCCGGCAATAATCAGGGGGTGGCTTTCATCACGGTCGGCCGCGAAAAGCGGTATGCTGCTATCCTTGAGGATATTCACGACATTGAAGTAATCCAGCTCGTAAGAAATCGAAAAAGCGAGAACGGCGAAATCGGATAGAGGTCTGCCCGACTCCAGAGCGGCGAGGGCGTGTTTTCTATCCGGCTCGAAAAATACACGTTCGCAGAGGACTCTCAGGTTTTCATTCAGCAGTTTGTAGATGGCATGCGTCCCCAGGTTGGACATACCCAGATAATAGGTGTTGGGGTAGATAAGGGCTATCGGCAGTCTCCCGCCCCAGTCCTTGACGATAGTGCCTTCTTCGTGGAGGGTATGCGTTCCCGGACGCCGTTTGATATCCCGGCTCTTATTTCTCCTGAATTTTATCATTTCTTACAGCGGCTGGGCGTCATTTCCAGCAGTCCTTGAGCAAACGGGCATTGATGGTTATCACCCTGTCAGAAGCTGACCTGAGCTGCTGGGAAGTACCCTGCTTACCGAACAGGGCAACCTCGACATGTTTACCGTTGTCTTTAACGGCCTGTACGGCGCCGGCAAAGTCATTATCTCCGGCTATCAGGATAGCGACGTCATAATTATTTTTATAGCTGTGCGTTATCATATCGGTAGCCAGCTGGACATCGGTACCCTTTTCGTAGGGGGGGACACTGGGCCAGTTATTGGTATAAACCAGGCGTCCCAGGCGTAACTCGGTATAGGGTATGGCGTTGATGCCGTCGAAGAAAGCCTGCTGTTGCTTATAGAGATCGGGCTCCTGTTTTTGGCCCACTCTGGCGTTATAATAATAGATTCTGACGAGTTCACGCCGATTTATTATTTTCCGACAAAATTTGCCGACGTCCAGGTCGGCCCGTTTGAAATAATTTTTCAGAGAATGATAAAGATTGCTTCCGTCAATGAATATCATCACCCTTTCTGCCATGTCTCACCTCCTTTATCGCGCTAGGTTGTATATCCCTGCCTGCGGCGTTATTTTATTATATCCCTTTTCGGGGCGGTAATGCGACTTTATATCAAATGCCGTTGCCTGAGGCTGAGGGCAGGTGTTATAATTGGCGGGTAATCCTGCCTGATTTTTCAGTCAAAAAAGGGAGTTATTTATGAAGGTTAGTCGTGAAGAAGTACTGCATATCGCCCACCTGGCCCGTGTCAGCCTGGCGGAGGACGAGATTAAGCAACTCAGCGAGCAATTGTCCAGGCTCCTGGAAACATTCGAGGTGCTGCAGCGGGTGGATACCGAGGGTGTACCGCCCACCGCGCAGTCGGTAACGCTCCAGAGTGTCATGAGAGACGATGAAGTAACGGCTTCCCTGCCGCCGGATGATATTCTGGCCAACGCGCCGCGTCGGGAGGGCGATTGCTTTAGAGTCAGGGCGGTGCTCGAATAACCGGTTTTAAGGAGAGTGAAGTGAAAATGGAGAAAGTATTCGGTATCATTCCGGCAGCTTCGAGCTCTTATGTATTTATCTGGATTATCGGTGCGGTAATAGGAGCGATACTAATCGGGGTTATCGTCATGTTTTTTATGCTGAGTTATCAGGCAAAAAACGCCCAGTTTACGGTGAATGACCAGGGCTTGCGTATCAGCCCCGGTCTTTATGGTCGTTTTATCCCGAAGGAGAAAATCGATACCACGGGAGTTAAAGTCGTCAACATGGATATCGACTTCGAATATAAACCGAAATGGCGGAGCAACGGCGCCGGGTTACCCGGCTATTCCGCCGGCTGGTTCAAGCTGGGAAACAGGGAAAAAGCCTTACTCTTTTTAACGGACCGCACCAGTGTCGTTTATATTCCGACCACCGATAATTACTCGGTGTTGTTAAGCGTTCAGGAAGCCGAGGAGTTCGCCGGTTTATTACAGAACTGGAGATAGCCGTAAGGGGGTAGTAATGAAGCGGCAAGGATGGCTGATTGCTGTGATGGTGTTAGTGATTTTACCTGCTTTCAACGGGGGGTGTGAGATGGCTGATGGCAACTCGTCTGTAAATAACGGCAACTCGCCTATCAATAATGACAGCTTTATATCCCTGCCCGAGCCGTCGTTTGATAGTGACACCTCGATAGAAGAGGCGCTTCTGGCGAGGAGGTCGATAAGGGAGTATAAAGAAGGGGCCTTAACGCTGAAAGAGCTGGGGCAGCTGCTCTGGGCGGCGCAGGGGATAACCGACCCCAGCGGTAAAAGGACGGCGCCTTCTTCGGGGGCGCTTTACCCTATCGAAGTCTATGTTGTCGTTGGAGATGTGGAGGGAGTCGACGCCGGTGTTTACAGATACCGGCCGGAATCGCACGGACTGGTGAAGACACTTGACGGCGACCGGAGAAAAGACCTGACCCGGGCTGCTTTGAACCAGCAATATATCAGAGAGGGTGCTGTCGATATCGTCATGACGGTCGTTTACGAAAGGGTGACCCAGAAATACGGCGAACGGGGCATCTTGTACACCCACCTTGAGGTGGGGCACGCCGCCCAGAACCTGTGTCTCCAGGTTGCTGCCCTTAAGCTGGGCACGGTGACCATCGGCGCCTTCGATGACGATGAGGTTAAGAAAGTGCTGGATTTGACCGGGGACGAAGAACCGATTTATATTCTTCCGGTCGGCCGGACCGGTTTCTAGGAGGGAATTTTGACATCCGATTTGAAACAGGTAACTATCCACGAAGCACATGAGTTGCTGAAAAACAGGCAGTTGTCTTCGGTGGAATTGACGAAGGGCTACCTGGAGCGTATCAGACAGGTCGAACCGAAGGTCAGGGCTTTCGTTACGGTTACGGACGACCTGGCCCTGGAACAGGCGCGTCAGGCCGATGAGCTTATCGCGGCGGGCAAGGGCGGTCCCCTGACCGGCATCCCGGTAGCTATCAAAGACGTTATCTGTACCCGGGGTGTTAAGACAACCTGCTCATCGAAGATGCTGGAGAATTTCGTGCCTCCTTATAATGCCGCGGTCATGGAAAAACTGAACGACTGCGGCGTGGTAATGGTGGGCAAAGCTAACATGGATGAGTTCGCCATGGGGTCGTCGACGGAGAACTCGGCGTTTTTCCCGACGCACAATCCCTGGGACCTGGACAGGGTACCCGGTGGTTCCAGCGGCGGGTCGGCGGTGGCGGTGGCGGCGGGCGAAGGCGCCGGCGCCCTGGGTTCGGATACGGGCGGCAGTATACGCCAGCCGGCGGGCTTTTGCAGCGTCGTCGGTATGAAGCCGACCTACGGCCGGGTGAGCCGCTACGGGCTGGTGGCTTTCGCCTCTTCACTCGACCAGATAGGGCCGCTGACGCAGGACGTAACCGATTGCGCTATTTTGCTTAACGCTATCTCAGGACATGATAAACGCGATTCTACATCCGTACCGGAGCCGGTGCCGGATTATACGAAAAGTCTGAAAACAGATTTGAAGGGTATGCATCTTGGTATTACTAAAGAGTATTACGTCGAGGGAATGCAGCCGGGTGTCGCCGATGCCATGAAGGCGGTGCTGAAAAAGTTGGAGGAACTGGGCGCTGAACTGGAGGAGGTATCGTTGCCCCACACCCCTTATGCCCTGTCCGTCTACTACATCATCGCCCCCAGTGAGGCCTCGGCCAACCTGGCGCGGTATGACGGCGTCAAGTACGGCTATTCTTATAAAGGCGATACCATGTGGGAGAGCCTGGAGAAGACACGCCAGAACGGCTTCGGAGCGGAGGTAAAGCGGAGGATAATGCTGGGGACTTACGCCCTTTCCGCCGGCTATTACGATGCCTGGTACGTTAAAGCCCAGAAGGTGCGAACTTTAATAAGAAGGGAGTTCGACGCCGTCTTTGGGAAGTGCGACGCCCTGATAACTCCCACCTCCCCCACCGTCCCCTTTAAGATAGGGGAAAGGACGGACGACCCCCTCGCCATGTATTTGAGCGACGTCTGTACCCTGCCGGCGAATATCGCCGGGGTGCCAGGTATCTCCGTCCCGGCCGGCTTCGTGGACGGACTCCCGGTGGGTATGCAGATAATCGGCAAGCATTTCAGCGAGGAGACTCTGTTAAGGGTCGCTTACGCTTACGAACAGGCAACAGACTGGCATAAGAGAAGGGCGGAGGTGTAAAGGCAAGGAAAAAACTATGAAAAAGAAGGCCGGTATTGTTAAATATGTGGTAGCGAAAGCAAAACCTTATCAATGGGTTCAACAGGCTGATGAACTGTACGTTGCAGCCAGATTTCTCTATTGGAAAGGTTTTCCATTTGTATTTGCGTTACTTGGAGCACACGTAATGGAACTTTATCTTAAAGCCTATCTTATACAAAAGGTTGGTGAATACCCCAAGAGTCACGACCTTGGTATGATATACAAAGAGTGCTTGAAATACGATAATTTTTTCAACGAGGAGTCTCTGCGTATACATTTCTTACCAATAAAACCACCTTTGCCTGATACGGAGGCAAGTTGGACTCACTATTTGGAGGTATTTCGTTATCCTGAGTCTTTGCACGAAGTGCCACGTCCTGGGGGTGCTTTTGTAATTACTGGCACTGGCGGTACTTGCGAGACACTGGATCGTATTGCTCACTTTGTGAAGCAAACAGTGCCGCGATTAAAGGGAGAGAGAGATATTATTGATGACCTAATAAATGGCGATGGCTACAAATGGGCTATTCATGCACCTGATGGAGGGAAAGAAATTAGAGAGTCATTTCTCCTTCACAATTATTATTTCACTATTAAAGACGAATAACAATAGTTCTAAAAAGGCAGTCCTAGAGGGGGCGCCAGCCCCTCTTTTTCCCCTCCCCCTCCCTTAATCCGAAGGTAAGGGTATTAAGGCGGGATTCTCACGGCCTAAGCCTCAGGTGCCGCGAGGGCGGCCAGGGTGGGAAAAGATAAAACACG
>CAYNDI010000015.1:13361-19380 GCA_964395955.1 uncultured Dehalococcoidaceae bacterium | reverse complement strand
AGTTGCCGATGACAATAACTCTGTTTTTGCTGGGGTGTAGGGGTGGCCGTTGTATTTATTTCTCTTCATGAGATAGAGAACATACTCGCGGAGTAGTTTTGTATCAATAGTATCCAATGAATCGAGATGGTGTATGCTTTTTACGTAGTTACGAAAGCTCTTTAAGTTTGCTGAGTACCAGCTAATCGTTTTTGAGCTCTTACCCTCGGCCCTGTTACAAACCTCGTAGTATTCTATGATTTCAGATAACTTATGTGTCTTTTCTGGGGTATTTATATGAGTTGTCATGCGGGATCCTAACCTCCATTATTGTATTTAGTCGGTTCGGACCCAGCGCTTGAAAAATCAGGGTGTTAAAACGAGTCAGGGTGTCAAAGCGAATCAGGGTGTTAAAAGTACTGTTTTCACCTCCTTTTGTGCCTGATTTGACACACTCTGACTTTTCATCAGAGTATCGCAGGTCAGAGACCTGTACGGCCTGCCACTGCTTTGAAGACCCCTGTCAGCAATGAAAACCGTTTAAATTTCACTCGGAATCGCCGAAACTGAGAAATTCCAGCGGGATTCCATCGGGGTCCCGGACGTAGGAAAAAGCGGCGCCTTCCTCTCCGGGCATGCGGTGCAGCTTCAGGAGAAATTCAAAACCCTCTTTTTCGAAATCGACAGCAATTTCGGGTACGTTTTTACACATTATGGCGGTCTGCAGAAAACCGAAGTCACCCCATAACGTATAAGACGGGATAGACCTGCCCCGCGGCTCCATGACCTCGAAGAGCTCCACCATTCCCTCGCCCTTGCTGGAGGCGAGAACACAGGAGCGGACCCTGGTCTGTTTCCCTCCGGAGACCTCATCGACCAGTCCGGAAAAACTATCATGCGGCTTGATAAACACAGTATCGAAACCGGCGTATTTCCGGTAAAAAGAAACCGAACGTTTCAGGTCGGTAACGCTTATCCCCACCCAGCGTACCCCGCCGATTTTTTTATGGACCGGCAAATCCGCTCCGGAGACCATCTCGACGAGATTACCTTCGGGGTCTTTACAGTAAACGAAGTTATACGCTCCCCGGCCGGGAATCTCGACCGACTTCGGACCGGAACAAAAATGGATGTCTTTCTTTAACTCTCCGTATACCTTTTTCACATCATTGACGACGATGGTCATCTTGTTAGCCCCGATATCACCGTAGCGAAAGTCCCGGCGGATAGGGCGGGGAACAGGATAAATCATGTGAATAAACTCGACAATCATGCCGCCGCCGTCATGGGAGAGCATGCCAACCGCGAAATCCGGTGTCACTCCCCGCATGATGCCGGCCATAATGTCATGCGGGCCGGCCGGAGGGTCGACGATGTTAAATCCGAACCTGTCACTATAAAACGAATTCATGGTCTCCAGGTCTGCCACTCCAATAGCTACGTGATGTATCCCGGCTATTTCATACATTTTAACCTCCTTGAGAATTACATAAAAAGTTACCCGGCACGGAATCCGGACATTACCGGTTTAATTACATAAGTAACAACCCTCATTAAACAACTATACCGGCTCATATTCCAAGTCCCCGATGAAAATTATCGTGACGCGTGTTATTATAATACAAAATTCTTCATTCAGGGCTTCTTTGATTAAAGAATCATAAAAGATAAAAGGGGGATTAACATGGGAGGCGCTACAAGTGCCGATGTTGTTGTAATCGGGTCAGGTGTTTCGGGTCTGGCGGCGGCATTAACCGCGGCGGAAGGGGGCGCCGGTGTCATCGTTTTTGAAAAACAGCGCTCTCTCGGCGGTACCTCTAACTTTTTCCATGGCATCTTCGCCGCCGAAAGTGATATGCAGCGGGAAAGATTCATCACTTATAGTCGTGACGAAGCCTTTAGAAATGTCATGGAGTACAGTCACTGGCGGGCAAATCCCCGCCTGGTCAGGGCGATTGTTGATGAGTCCGCGGCGACGGTCACCTGGTTACAGGAGCAGGGCGTTGAGTTTATCGATGCTATTAATAATCTGCTTGATGCCCCCCGGACTTATCATGTCGTGAAGGGGGGTGGCGAAGCGGTAGTGAAAGAGCTGGCTATGAGGGTAAAAGAAAAGGGAGTCGTTATCAATCTCTCCGCGCCGGTCAGTAAGATTCTCAAACAGGGAGATACCATAGATGGTGTCGTCGCGGAAGAAGACGGAGAGGAAATTCAGGTAAACGCCGGAGCGGTTGTCATCGGCAGCGGTGGTTATGCCAACAACAAAGAATGGATTAAAAAGTACACGGGATGGGAGCTGGATGTCAACGTCGTGCCGGTCGGCAACGTTGATAAAACGGGCGACGGCATCCGCATGGCTTATGAGGTTGGCGCCGGTAGCGAAGGCCTCGGCGTCCTCGAGCTGTTTCGTGTCGGTCCCATGGGGCCCGAATTTGCCATGAAGTCGCCCATCGAGTATGCGGTAGTCCAGCCCGACCTCTGGGTTGATAACCGGGGAGAGAGATTTTGCGATGAAACCGTCGGATTTTACGAGACTTCCGTCGGCAATGCCAGTGCCCGGCAGGAGGGAGGCAGCAATTACAGCATCTTTGACAGCTCAACCGTAAAAAGGCTGACGGAGGAAGGCATTGACAAGTCTCACGGTATTGATTTCCCGCCGGGGGCACGGGTCATCGACCTGGAGCGGGAACTGGCCAGGGCTATCGAAAACGGGAGTAACGAGGTTTTCGCAGCCGATTCTATCCGGGAACTGGCTGAGAAGTTAAAGGTCGACCCGGTGAGGTTGCAGGCAACCGTTGCTGAATACAACAGGTCCTGCGAGAAAGGCCGCGATGAGCTTTTTGCCAAAGACCCGAAGTACCTCAGGGCGATTAAAGGACCGCAGTTCTATGCCGTCAGGGCGCAGACTGTCTTCCTGGGTACGCTCGGGGGTATAAAAATCAACCATAAAACCGAAGTTATCGATAAGAAAGACATGGTTATCCCCGGACTGTATGCCGTGGGCTTTGATGCCGGGGGATTGTACGGGGACAGTTATTGTATCAGGGATGCCTCGGGACTGAGCGCCGGTTTCGCTATAAACTCCGGGCGTATTGCCGGCCGGAACGCTTTGCGGTATCTCGGAAAGTAGACGGGGCTAAATCAGTTTCAGTTGTAACTAATAATCAGGCATGAAGGGGATATGCTCATTGAGACAACACGGGTGCAGGCACGGGCCGTACGATGACCGTGAAAGAAGGAAGTGGCAGGACCCGGAAGCCATTCTGTCCGGCATCGGCTTGAAGCCGGGGTTCACCTTCGCCGACATAGGGTGCGGCGGCGGTTTCTTCACCCTGCCGGCGGCCAGGATGGTCGGCGAAAGCGGTAAAGTATACGGACTGGACCCGAACGCCGGTTTGATAGAGGCCATAAGGCGGCAGGCCGCCGGAGAAGGTCTTAAGAACCTGCACCTGACCGTGGGGAGAGGTGAAGAATCGGTCATCTGTGAGCGGTGCGCCGATATTGTCTTTTTCGGAATAGCCCTTCATGATTTCCAAGACGCTTCCAGAGTCCTGGAAAACGCTAAAAAAATAATCAAGCCCACCGGCAGACTGGTCAATCTGGACTGGAAGAAAGAGCCGATGGAGCTGGGGCCTCCTCTGAGTATAAGGTTCGATATAGAAACGGCAACGCGTCTGATTAAAGCGGCCGGCTTCACGGTGGAAACAATCAGAGATAGCGGACCTTATCATTACCTGGTAATTGCCGGGCCGTAACGCCGGGTATTTCTCTCTACAGTGGAAAAACTCGTATGGCAGATTCGCCGGCGACGGGGCACTGGTGCTCGCAGATTCCACATCCGGTGCAAAGTTCCTCTATCACCTGCGGGTGACGTCCGTTACCCGAACCGCGTCCCTGTCCACCGCTTCCCAGTCTGATTGCCTTTTCCGGAATGGGGCACATCTCTTCGCAGACAATGCAGTCACGCCCTTCCGCCCAGGTTATGCACCTCTCCTTGTCTATTCTGGCTACCCCTATCACCGTCTTTCTTTTTTCCTCCAGCGGCAGTTCGGCGATAGCCCCGGTAGGACAGATGATGCCGCAGGAATTACAGGAGTAGTCGCAGTAACCCAAACGCGTATTGAGAAACGGCGTCCAGAGTTTAGCCGGGTTTCGTATCTGAGCCGGCTGAATTACCCCGGTCGGGCAGACCTTAAGGCACTCTCCGCAGCGGATACACTGGTTATAAAGCGTCTCTTCGCTGCTTCCGGGCGGCCTGACGGCGCTCCTGGCTGTCCTGGCAAAGGCGGGGACAAAACGTAAGAAGACGGCCACCAGAGCCGACGCGCCGAGGGAATATAATAGCCAGCGTCGTGTTTTATCCTGCTGAGGCACGGCTCCTCTTTCCTTACCGAAGGAGATGGCCTGGGTCGGGCAGCTTTCCAGGCAATTCAAACAGGTGGTGCATTCGGCAAAATCAGCGGTGAAATCATTTTCAGGCTGAATGGCGCCGGTCGGACAGACTTTCGAACACTTGCCGCAGGATATGCATTTATCGGTATCGATTCTCTGCCGGATAAACGAGGTTTTGGAAATAAGTCCCAGCAGCCCGCCCAGGGGGCACAGGTAGCGGCACCAGAAACGGGAGCGTACGGCGTTGAGACCCAGTACCACCCCAAAGACTGCCAGCAGCCCTAGGTTCGGGAGATTAAAAGGCTGGCCGTTCAGCAGCCAGCCGCGCAGTGCCCCGTCGACCCAGCTTACCGCCGGCCGCAGCGCTCCGAAGTTGTAGAGCCAGGACTCCACTCCCTCGATGGCCCAGTCAAGACCGGGTAGAATAACGCTGGCCAGTGTGCGGAACAGCAGCGTAATCGGGTCCAGGATATTCAGTGTGAGACTGCCCAGCACGGCGCCGATGAAAACCGCGAAGAACAGGAGGTACTTGCCCTGACTCCACACGGGGGATATACCCGGCTTTTCACGGTTGCGTCGCGACGGTGTCCAGTCGAGGACGGTGCCCATCGGGCATATCCAGCCGCACCAGGCGCGCCCGATGATTACCGCCAGAACCAGCGTGAAAAACCCCAAAGCCATCGGGGCTATCCAGCTGCGACTGGCCAGCATGGACGTTATACCGTTGAGCGGGTCAAGGTGTAAGAAGAGGTCGGACGGCAGGCGGCCGGTGACTCCCTGCACTGTTATAAGAAGAAGGTAGAGAAACACCAGAAGGGAAAAAGTCTGTACCCCGCGGCGCGTCCAGACCCATTTCCCTGATGATGTTCTTATCTTTTTCGACGCAGCATCAGCCGCCATGACTGTCTCTTTCAGACACTGATTTCTTCGACTTTCACGCTTTTCAGGTCGGTTGTCCCCAGGCCCATCGGGACGGCTTTACGTATCGCCGGGATATCGTCCCCGGTCAACCCGAACAGTGAGGTCGCGAAAGTATCCGCGGCGACGATATCATGGCTGGCGATAACGGTATTTATCAGTTTCACGTCATCCAGGTTGCCGCCGGTAGGCCCGTGATTGGTCAGGATACGCACCGCGTCCACAACCGTCAGCTGCGGGCGCAGCAGGCTGGTTAAATCGGCTAACCGCTGACCCAGGTTAAAATGGAACTCCCCGGGATTTTTGACAAGACCCAGGAGGTTTTTCATACCCAGCGTCAGCCTGCCCAGGCTGTGGTGTTTGGCAATCGGCACGTTTATCAGGACATCGGCGTCGAGGGCATCACCGTAAACCGTCCATTTGGTAATATCGCGTCCGTCGGGAATAGCCACCTCCCGGTACTTTATTTTACTCATGATTTCCATTTCCCCGCCGGCCGCTTCGACCACCTCAGCAATGCCACTACGCACGTAGGCTTTCTCGGTGGTACCGCCGAAAGGCTGGTCCATCACCCGTACGCGCCCGGCCCCCGCGGCAATGCACAGCTTTACCAAAGTCCCCACCACCTCGGGATTGGTGGTCGCCGCATACTCATAGGTGTGATAGGCGACACAGATATTGGGTTTGATGATAACGTTATCGCCCTTTTTCACAAAACGTTCCATACCGC
>CAYNDI010000015.1:0-13261 GCA_964395955.1 uncultured Dehalococcoidaceae bacterium | reverse complement strand
ATATTGGGTTTGATGATAACGTTATCGCCCTTTTTCACAAAACGTTCCATACCGCCCAGGGCTTTGACAGCCGCCTGTGTTATCGTTTCGGGACTCTGGCCGCGGGCTACCGCCAGGTATGCCGTGCCCGGAGGCGAAGGAGTCGCTACTGGCGTTGGGGTCGGTCCGGGTTCTGAGGTTGGGAGCGGCGACGCCTCTTCTTCATTGCAGGCCGTCAACGAACTCAGAGCCCCCGCCGCGGTTACGGCTGACCCCACTTTAAGCAGGTTTTTCAGAAAATCACGACGTGATATATCCATGTATTCACCGATAATGCTATAATAGCCTCTAAATTAATGATATCAGATACATACGGGAGACACCACATACCAGTGGCTGTCCCCGGGAGAAATGATGCAGAGTCACAAGATAGACGAGCTGAAAACGCAGGAACACTTGAAGGTCAGTACGAAAAAGGCGGAGTCCCTGGCTTGTTATCTAGGACTACATTACCAGGCTCTGTAATACCGCTTCGTCGGTAATCACGATGCGCCGTCGCTCCAGCCTGATGGCGCCCCTTTCTTCCATGGTGCGCAGCGACCGGTTGACCACTACCCGGCTGGAGCCCACCATCGCCGCCAGGTCCTGCTGGGTGAAGTGCGGCAGGCGGTTCTCCCCGGTGGCGGCAGCCTGCTTGAGAATCAGTCCGGCCAGCCGGCTCATCACGTGTCCGAAAGATAATACCTCTACCAGGGACGAATCGCGGCGTACCCGGGACGCCAGAACCCCGGCCACGTTGCGGGCTACTTTAGGATTTTCCCGGAAAAGCTTCTCCATGTCCTTCATTTTCACGGCGTATAGCCTTACGGGCGTCATCGCCAGCATACTAGCCGAACTAACACTGCCGTCGAACGTTGACACGTCGTTTAAAGATTCACCGCCGGTAGCAATATTTAAAATCTGTTCCTTACCGTTGGCCGACCTCTTATACACTTTCAACGCGCCGCTGACCATGAAGTACATATATTCGGACCGGTCTCCCTCGGAAAGCAGCATTTCGCCTTTTTCTATCTTTTTCTCGAAGGCGATATGCTTTTTGACCTCCCTGATTTCACCGGGAGTCAGTCCCTTGAAGTAATGCGTCCTGGCCAGTGTTTTTAAAGATACCGCCATGCTGAATCATCCCCAATTATAAAAAAAATAATCAACGGGTTTAAAAATAATGTAGGTAACTTATGATGTTTTGTCAAGCCGATACGGGAATATATGAAAAAATAACGAAAGAAATACACAGATTGCAGGGTATGCCCCTTGACAAATAGTGAAACAAATATTACTATGTAACATAAGTTACAATATTGGAGAAATACTTAAAATCTGGCGTATTATATACGCAAATAATCATTATAAAGTAATATGAAAATAATATAATGTTAAAATGCGTAGATATATCGGGGATAAGGGTATCGGTTAAATTATGAGATGGGGAATGGTTGTCGATTTGAGTAAGTGCATGCGGTGTTACGGCTGCATCGCCGCCTGCCGGGTCGAGCACTTTCTCCCCCTCGGCATCACCTGGCCGAGGCTTATCGCCTGGGAAAAACCGGCTGAAGAAATGACGACTTTCCCGGTGCGGTGCAACCACTGCAAGGATGCCCCCTGCGTCAAGGTCTGCATCACCGGCGCCAGCCAGCAGCGGGAGGACGGCATCGTCTGGGTCGACCAGGATAAGTGCGTCGGCTGCCGCTACTGTATCATCGCCTGTCCCTACCAGAACCGGACATTCTTATCCAGGGACAAAGATACGGGATATTTCCCCGGTTATGAATTGACCGGATTTGAAAAAGCCGGCAGGAGCTCTTTCCCCCATACCGTCGGCACCACCGAGAAATGCAACTTCTGCCTGGAGAGGATTGATGACGGAATTTCGAAGGGACTCAGACCGGGTATAGACCGTGATGCCACGCCGGCCTGTGTCAATGCCTGCCCCGCACGGGCCCTCACCTTCGGGGACCTTGACGACCCTGAAAGCGAAGTCAGGCGGCTGATATACAGCTACATGGGATTCCAGCTTCATCCGGAATATGATACCGATCCGTCTATCTATTACATCGATAAAGGTCGTAAGGGAGTTTAGGTATGGCTTTACGGCAGTGGATGGACATTTATGACTGGATGGTGAAACCCACGCCGCAGACGGAGTGGATAGAGCGGCGGGGCGTGCTGGTCTGGATTGCCGAGGTCTTTACCTCGCTGGGGGCCGGGCTTTACCTGGTGTCCCTTTACTTTGACAACTGGTGGGGAATGCTGGCCGGGTTTTTTATCATAATGTGCCTGAAACTCCCGCCTCACCTTATTTACTTCGGGAAGCCGCTGCGGTTCTGGCGGACTCTGATTCCCTTCACCGATTCCTGGAAGACTTCCTGGTTTACCCGGGGCATCAACTTTACTGTCTATTTCGGCACCATCGTGTTCTTCCAGCTTATCGTGACCTACTTTTTCCCCGGTACGGGATGGGATATTGCCCTTAAAGTGCTGGGGGGCATACTCGGTTTCCTGGTGGGTATTTACAGTGGCTTTATCATGAGCTACTGCCGGAGCGTGCCTTTCTGGAATACTGCCATGCTGCCGCTGATATTAATCATTGCCGGTGTTACCGATGGATTTGCTTTTATGCTGGCGATAGGCATGGCGGACACCTCGGTCGATATGGCCGCGGTCGAATTCGGCAGCCGTATTCTGCTGATAGTCAATATCGTGTTCATCGCCGCCTATGTCTGGAATGCCACTTATATCTCCAAGACAGCCAGGTACTCGGCGATGCTGCTGTTAAAGGGTAGACTCGCTCTGTCGTTCTGGATAGGCGTCGTAGCCTGCGGTATCATCTCACCCCTGGTGATATCGATTTCCAGCTACTTTTTCGGCGATGCCTCGGCTCCCCTGTTGATTACGGCTATCGGATTTCATACCGTGGGAGCCATTGCTCTAAAATATGTCCTGCTGAAAGCCGGCATCCATAATCCTATCCTCCCGGTACACACGTCCGTTTATTATTAGAAAAAGCGGGAGCTTAAATATATGGCTGAAAGGAAAATCGTGAAATCCACCTGCAAGGGCTGTCACGGCGGATGCGGTATTCTGGTGACCGTCGAGGACGGCGTTATCGTACACGTCGAGGGTAATCCGGACTCCTTTACCGACGGAACGATGTGCGCCAAGGGGCTTTCCCAGCTGCAGCACATCAATAATCCCTACCGCTTGAAATACCCCCTGAAAAGGACGGGTAAAAAAGGAGAAGGCAAATGGCAGCGGATTAGCTGGGACGAGGCCCTCGATACCATCGCCGAAAAGGTAAAAGAAGCCCGCGAGCAATACGGCCCGCATACCCTCGCCGTATCGCAGGGCACGGGGA
Organism: uncultured Dehalococcoidaceae bacterium; assembly: GCA_964395955.1. Classification (GTDB taxonomy): domain Bacteria; phylum Chloroflexota; class Dehalococcoidia; order Dehalococcoidales; family RBG-16-60-22; genus CAYVPT01. Next base: position 9,870 of record CAYNDI010000015.1, on the reverse strand, counting down.
GAGGCTGTAACCGTTATATTCACCGGCTGTGTCGCTCCATGGGTACGGCCAACGCCATAACTCCCGGCTACGTCTGTCATAGTCCGCGACTGGGCATCTACGGTCAGGTCACCGGGTACGGTCGGCTCTACTGCGATTATCACGGCTGGGGTGGCGAGTATCCCAAGACGCAGATAATCCTGGCCAAGCAGCTGGAGATAAGCAGCGCCGATTCCGAGATGGCGTACTGGTTCATGAAGTCGCTGGACCATGTGAAGAACGTCATCGTTATCGACCCCCGCGCCACCGCCATGACCTCCCGGGCTACCGAGTGGCTCCAGTTGCGCCCCGGCACCGATACCGCCCTGTTATTAGGCATGATGAACGTGATTATTCAGGAAGGTCTTTACGACAAGGAATTCGTCGAGAACTGGACTTACGGCTTCGAGGAGCTTAAAGAGAGGGCGGCGGAATACCCGCTGGATAAAGTGGAGCAGATTACCTGGGTGCCTAAAGATAAGATAGCCCATGCCGCCCGGCTCTTTGCCGTGGATACCCCCGGCACCGTCCAGGTCGGCAGCTCTTTAGAGAGGCAAGCTAATGCCGGACAGAATATCCGGGCGGTGGTGGACCTGCTGGGCATTACCGGCAACATCGAGCGCCCCGGCAGCATGATGAGCTGGGTCCTGCCGTCCACCGGCCTGATAGAGGACTTCTTCATGGAAATCCCCATCACCCCCGAGATGAAGAGTAAGATAAAGGGCGGTAGTGTTCACAAGATGGGCGCGGCGCGTACCGCCCACTCGGATACGGTTATCAAGGAGCTAATCGAGGGGCACCCGGACAGGGTGAGGGTCTGGATTGCCGTGGCCGGTCAGCAGCTCGTCCACCTGGCGCGCACGCAGGACGCCATCAAAGCCTACGAAAGGGAAGACTGCTTCCACGTCCAGCTTGACCTCTTCATGGGACCGGCGGCGGAATACTCCGATATCGTCCTCCCGGCGGCCCATTACCTGGAGCTGGATGATATTTACGATATGCACCCCCGCTTCTTTATCTCCGCCATCAATAAGTGCGTGGAGCCGCCCGGCGAGGCGCGGTCGGACGCGCAAATAGTCCTGGATATAGGCAAAAGAGTGGCGCCCGAATACTGGCCATGGCAGGACGTCGAGGAGATGCTGGACTATCAATTACGGAAAGGGAATATCACCTGGCGGCAGTTCCGGGAACAGATGTTCAGCGCCTGTTCGGGTAAAGACCAGATTTACTATAAATATAAAACGGACTACTGGCGGAAAGGTGGCGGCTTTCCCACCCCCACCGGCAAGCTGGAGCTGTATTCCACCACGCTCAAGGAGATGGGCTACGACCCCCTCCCCCAGTTCGTCGAGCCGGGGGAAAGCCCCGTAGCCACCCCGGAGCTTCATAAGGACTACCCGTACGTCCTCACCACCGGCTACCGCCAGGCGTTCTATTTCCTCGGCCAGTACCGCAACATCCCCTGGCTGCGCAGCTTCATGGTATATCCCGTGGTGCAGATTAATCCGGAGACGGCCGAAAAGCACGGGATTAAAGATGGCGACTGGGTCTGGATTGAGTCGCCGCGGGGCAGAATAAGGCAGGTCGCCAGGGTGTTTCCCGGCATTGACCGGCGCGTGGTCATGGCTACCGCCAACTGTTTCTACCCTGAAGAACCGGGGCCTTTGCACGGCCTGACCATATCGAGTCCCAATATGCTGACATCAAATGAGCACTTCGACCCCATGTACGGGTCGCCGGACCTTACCTGCCTGCTCTGTAAGATATACAAGGTAGAGAAGAAGGACATGAAAGATATCCCCCGGGGTGCTTACCGTCTGCAGGGCTACGAGGGGGATATCGGCACCGTCCCTTCGGGGCAGGCAGGCAAGACCCGGAAAAAGTAGTCGAGAGCCTGCTATGTTAAAAAAAGCGTATTTCCCTTTCATCCTGCTGGTGGAGCTGGCTGTTCTGGCGGCTTTTGTATGGTTCCTGATATACCTTTTTCCCACCCTGGACCCTGACGGTTATCTTTTTTACGGCGATGCACCCCACGTGCCCTATCTGGAACAGGAAGTAGCCAGTACTCCCGTAGTCGTCGTAAGGTGGATTTTCTACATATTTACCGCCTGCCTTATTCTGCCGATGATGGTCACCATCGTGCTGGAGTTAATCCGCTGGCGTATCAACCAGGGACGCCGTCCCATACAGCTTCCCTCCAATAAAAACGACGAAAAATCGGTCGTCCGCTTCGATGTTCATCTGAAACTGCAGCACTACCTGATTATGTTCGGCATCACTTTAGCCGGTGTTCTGGGGCTGGCCCAGGCGTTTCCGGACTGGGCGGTGTCGCGGTGGTTCGTCGAGAGCATCTGGGGAGGCCTCGCCGCCAAACGCCAGTTCCACCACTATTTCGCCTATATCGTGGACTTTACCGTTCTCTACTATATCGGCTATCTCGTCTACAAGTTCGCCGTTAAAAAAGAAAAGCTCCGGGCGATGCTGCCGTCTTTCCGGGACCTCAAGGACTTTTACGAGATGAACCTGTATATATTCGGACTGAGGAAAGAAGAGCCCCGCTACGGCCGGTATACCTTCGGTCAGAAGCTGGACTTTTACCTTATAGGACTGGGAATACCCACCCTTTCGCTGACGGGTCTGGCTATGCACTATACTACCGTTACCGAGTCGATTATCCAGCCGCTGGGTATCGCGCTGGCGGCGGTGATTCACCGCAGCGTCGCCATCTTTCTGTCGTGGTTCATCCTCAGCGTCCACTTCTATTACGCCCATCTCGCCCCCGGCCTGTTCCCCGTCAATACCGTGATTCTGACGGGGAAGATGGCAAAATCGCGCTATCAAGCCCTGTTCCCGCTGGACAAGGAAAGGCTGGAGGGTAAGAATGGCAGTCACTGATACCGGACAAAAGACGTTCTCCGGTGAGACCTTTGTCCTGCCGGGTTTCAAGGACAGAGTTTCCGGCCTCCTGGCTTTGGTACGACCCCTCTTTTTCGTCCTGACGCCCATTAATGCCGCCGGCGCCGCCGTCCTGGCACTGGGACACTTTCCTCCCCTGAGCCAATGCGTCCTGGGCTTTTTTGCCGTGGCCTTTGCCTCGTGCGCCGTCAATGTCTTTAATGACTACACGGACCGGGAGCGGGACAAAGTCATCTGGCCGGCCCGCCCCATTCCGGGCGGCCGAATCAGGCCCGCCGAAGCTTTGCTGGTGGTGATAGTCTCACTGGTAATAAGTCTATCAATAGCCTGGCTGGCTTTTAATCCCCTGACCTTTACGATTCTGCTGCTGGCGGTTGTCCTGGGGGGACTATATTCGGCATTCCTGCGGGACAGGTTGGGCTATCTCTCGCTGCCCCCCATTATCGGCCTGATTTACCTGGGAGGCTGGGCGGCGGTCTCTCCGGAGACGCTCTTTACAAGCTGGCTACCCTGGTATCTTTACCTCCTCGGCGTGGTCTGGCAGGCGGCGCACATCATGATTTACTATCCCCTCCACCTTGCCCCCACTATCGATGAGTCCAGAGTAAAGACTCCTAAAGCCCTTTTCTTTACGCCGTCGCCGAAGAAGGCCGTAAAAATCGGCCTGGTCTTTACCGGACTGACGCTGCTGTTAAGCCTGTTGCTGGTGTTAATGACTTCTCTGGGCATCCTTTTCATTCTTTTGGTTGCTGCCGCCGGTGTTTATACACTGGTAAACGGATTGATTTTCGTTAAAGAAGTTAAGGACAGGAGTAAGGGGCTCCGGGCTTTTACGGCGGTATCGTTGTTCCGGCTGGTCATCTCGGCGGCGATATTATTAAGTGTTTTGATTTCTCAGGCGGGGTGGTTGTGAAAAGTACAGACTCTTTAGTCAGGAAGAAAGCCGAATTACAGTCGAGGGGCGTGCAAATACCCCCGGAATTAATTCCGGAGCTCGAAGCCCGTTATAATGCCCCGGCGATAAAGACCGGCCGGATGGTCTTGTGCTTCAATTCCCCGGCGGGGGACGGCGAACTGGTACCAGCCTTTATCGTGAACGGTAAACGCGCCGCGGCGTCACCCCTGTTTCTGGCTAAAAATGCTCACGGCGGCTATGAAGTCCGGATTGACGGCAGAAAATACACGGATGTCGCTTTTCTGCCCCGGCCGCGCTTCTATGATAGGGCTAACGGCGGCATTCCCGCGAGCAAGCTGGCCGTTATCGTGGGGCCGGGGCACCTGCGCTCGGTGGTCAACCAGAGCTGTTATTATCACACCATCGGCAGACCATGCAAGTTCTGCGCCGTACAACACTGGTGGGACGCTAATACCGAGAAAAACGCTCCGGCAATTACCGCTGCGGTCGAAGCCGGCGTGAGGGAAGGTCCGGTCAGGCACGTTTCGCTGACCACGGCCACTCTGGATACTCCGGATAAAGGACTCGAATCTCTGGTGGAAACAGCCCGGCTAATACATAGAGAGGTGAAAGTACCCATCATGCTTGAATTTGAACCGGTTGCCGATTTTTCTCTGCTTGATAGCCTTCTCAGAGAGGCCAGGCGGGCGGGTGTGACGACCGTTTCCTGCAATATCGAGTGCTTTGACGATTCTCTGCGCCCGGAGATAATGCCGTCGAAGGGCAGGATTCCCGTCGCTGACTATGTTAAAACATGGCAGAAGTGCCTGGAAATCTTCGGTAAGAACGAGGTGTTTACGGTGGCTATCGCCGGTATCGGCGAGTCGGACGAATCGTTGCTCAGGGGTATCGAAATGGCGGCTTCTCTCGGCGTGATGACCTTTCTCGTGCCGCACAGTCCGGCCGTCGGGGCCGTCTACGAGGACATGGCGGCGCCGGAGGCCGACCGTATGCTGTCGCTCTATGCGCAGGCGGTGGGCATATATGAAAAATACGGACTGGACCTCTGCGTCAGCCGGGCGGGCTGCGTGCGGGGCGGCGGCTTCAGCGCGATAAAAGACGTTGCCAGGTTCGGTATCTGAGATAAGAAAACATTACCCGGAAGGAGAAAGTTTAAATATGTTGAACACAACTGTAGAAACCTACACGGACGAGGTGGGCGTGCTGGGGAGGAAAAAGACCGAGCTCCAGACTTACGGCGTAATCGTACCGCCGGCATTGCAGGATGAGCTTGAAAGGGACTGGAATGCCCCGGCTATAAAAAACGGGAGATTTGTCTTCTGCCTGGAGTCGCCGGATAACGGCCGGCTGACTACGGTACTTATCATTAACGGCAAATTCGCCGAAAAGTCGCCGTTCCACATGGTAAAAACGCAAGCGGGTAACTTTGAAATCCGGAAGGGTGATACAAAGTACACGGATATCGTCCTGCTGCCCCGCCCGGAGTTTTACGACCGCTTCACGAGCGACGGCGTCCGCATGTCCGATATCGCTGTTATCGGCGAGCCCGGCCACCTGCGTTCGGTGCTGAACCAGAAATGCGGCTACCAGCAAATCGGCAAAGGCTGCAAGTTCTGCGCCGTGGAGAGCTGGTGGGCCGGTTTTACGGACAAAACCCCGGCTCATGTCGCCGAGGTTGCCGAAGCCGCTTTCCGCGAGGGCATGGCCAGGCACGTGACTCTCAGCACCGGCACCAGACTCACCCGCGGCAAGGGACTGGAGGACCTGGTGGCGACGGCGCAACTGATTTCTCAACGGGCCAGCCTCACCATGACTCTTAATTTCGAGCCCCTGAACGATAATTCGCTGCTGGAATCCCTCCTGCGTGAAGGCAAAGCGGCCGGCGCCACCACCGCGCTGTGCAATATCGAGTGCTTTGACGAAAGCCTGCGCGAAGACATCATGCCCATGAAGGGTAAAAATACCGTGGCAGACTATATGAAGGTCTGGGAGAAGTGCGTTGATATCTTCGACCATAACGAGGTCTACACCATGGTTATCGCCGGACTGGGCGAGAGTGACGAGTCCATCCTGGCGGGCGTCGAACTGGCGGCTTCGCTGGGCGTGGTCGCTTCCATCGTGCCCCACACCCCCATGAGAAAGGCCGCCTACGAGGCTATGTCCCCACCGGAAGTATCCCGGATGCTCTACCTGTACGAGGCCGCCCTGCCCATCTACGCCAGGTACGGCCTGAAGCTATACGGCGGCACCGGCGGTATCTATACCTCGCTGAAGGGGATGTGAATATACAGAGGAGAGTCAAAGAGAGGCTTCGCCTCTCTTATTAAATAATGTCCCCCTCCCTTGCCAAGGGAGGGGGACACAGGGGGAGGGTTGTGAAATACAAGGAAAGTTTGATAAAGGATAGCCTCTTGGTGATAACCAGGTAGAGAGTGCCGAATGAACCAGAGGATTCCTCTTATCGAAGAACCGATAGCCGACCCCGAAGCGGTTGTCCAGTACGATAAGGGCGCCCGACGCTACATGATGCCCGAGTATAAGTACTTCGTCAGGAAAGTCCTGGGGAGGGGCATCAGGAGCGGCCGGGTGCTCGATATCGGTACCGGTTCGGGCCTGCTGGCTATCGAGCTGGCTAAAGCCGGAGGCGGTGATTTCGATATCGTCGCTCTCGATATCTCGGAGAATATGATAAAGAAAGCCGCGGAAAACGCCGTGCGCTGCGGTGTTGCCGGCAGGATTAAGTTTCTCCGGGGCACCGCCGCGGCGCTCCCTTTTCCCGATAATACTTTCGACCTCGTTATCAGCTACGCGTCACTGCACCACTGGTTACATCCCGATGCCGTATTCCATGAGATAGCCAGGGTAATAAAGCCATCCGGCCAGGCTATTATCCGCGATAACAAGAGGGTCTACCAGAATCCTTTATGGCGGGCGGCTATCTGGCTGGTTGCTCGGTTCATGAACCGCCGGCACCGCGAAAACTGGCCGAAAGCCATCCTGGCCGGCTATACCGTCCCCGAAGTCCGCCAGATCCTTGATAACGCCGGTCTGACCGATTACCGGGTGCGGAGCGATTTTGTTTTTATCGACCTTTGTGTTGAATATCCCGTAATCAGGAATAACAATGGGAGTAAGGAATGATGGGTGAGAATTTATATCTATGTCACCGCTGCGGGAATATCTTCCGGCTAACGTTAGAAGTCTCCCCGCCGCCGGGTAAAAAGCCGCCCTGCCCGCAGTGCGGGGAATCATCGACGAGGGAACTGACCTCCTGGGTGCCGGCCGGCTCCGATTTGGCTCACGCCCCCGCCGAGTGGGACTACGAATGTCAGGGATGTAAAGAAAAGTTCAAGCTGCCCGTGCCCCGCAGTCCCTCGCAGGAGAAAAACATCACCTGCCCGGTCTGCCGGGGCAACCACATTCACCGGCTGACCCCCGCCGGCTATGAACCCCTCTACTGCGGCTGATAGCACTGATAAGGGGCCGTGAGTCCCTCACAACCTGGCCGGAAGCCGTGCTGTACTGATTTTACACTCGAATTAGCAGTCTAAGGGGGAGACTGCTAATGATTATTTAATGGGTTCTATTTGCATTTAATTTGAGTGTTATAGCCTCACCTCTTTATTCCCTCCCCCCACGGTAGTTATCTTTTCCCACCCTGGCCGCCCTCGCGACATTCGCCGCATATCCCGTTGTCTTTACCCCACCCCTTAATCCCCTGTGGGGGGATAAGGAGGCGGTCGTTCCTTATAAACAGGCGCCCCACTACTAGCCTTTATAAAATATATCCCCGATAAGCCGGATTTCATTTGTTAATATTCCCCCTTCCTTTTCTAAAGGAAGGGGGCTAGGGGGATGGATTAAGACAATTTCACCAGAATGGGGGGATATATATACTGCTCCCCAATACCTAAGCGTTTGATATATTTTCCCACCCAGCTTGCCCGTCGTAGCTTTAGCGTAGACGGGGCCGCCATCGCACCATCTGCGGCTCATACCTTTGGCTTTATCTCACCACCTCCCAGCGGGGAGTGCACCGCGAGAGGGGGCGAAGCTACCGATTTTAATTTCCCGCCCGTTTCTGCTACATTATCCAAAGACACTATTTCAAAGGAGTACCGCCATGACCGTGAAAAATATCGACCGTGAAAAATGCACCGGCTGCGGCATCTGTGTCGCCTGCTGCCCCATGGATGTCCTGCGACTCGACGAGGGTACCGGTAAAGCCGTCGTCGCCTACCCGAAGGACTGCGTGGCCTGCTGGGGCTGCGAGTCTTTCTGCCCCGTCGGTGCTATCGACGTCTCGCCGGAGCGGGGCCGGGGTAAGATGGTTTCGGCATATTAAAGAGCCGGTCGACTTTATCAGTAATTAAAACGGGGGAATCTATGAAAGACATTAACGAACTGGGAACGGTAATCACCACGGATGTGCTGGTGCTGGGCGCCGGCGGTGCCGGTATGTGCGCTGCTCTCAAGGCTAAAGAAAGCCAGGTGGATGTCCTCGTGATGGACAAGTGCGGTATCGGCTGGTGCGGGCAGGTGCCCATCGGCGGCGGCATCCTCGCCTACGTTCACCCGGAACACGTCGACGAGTGGGCGCAAAGGGTGACCGTGCAGAGCGGCTATTTTAATAACCAGGACTGGACTTATGCTTTCGGCGGGGACATGCACCAGACGGTCATGGACCTGGCGTCGCTGGGGCTTACCTTTCTGGAGAAAAACGGCGAGATAGACATCCTCAACTGGGGCCCCGGCATCTACGTCACCCTTTTCGATGCCCCCAAATCGCTGGTCGCCCTGAAGAAAACAGCTAAAAGCCGGGGCGTCGGGATGATGGACAAGATATACGCTATCGATTTATTGAAGCGGGACGACAGGGTCGTTGGCACGGTCGGACTGGGCCTGGTCGATGGCAAGACCTATATCTTTAACGCCAAATCTACGATTATCGCCACCGGCGGCTGCGGCTACCTGCACGAGAAGACCTATGCCTCCTGCCTCGGCGAGGGGCCGGCTATGGGCTATCGGGCCGGGGCGCAGCTGGTCAACGCCGAGTTCGGCTCCGGCTATGTCTGGGGCACCGAGTTCCTCGGCAAGGAGCTCTTCGGTATCCACTTCTATCTCTACCTGGAGAACGCCCGCGGCGAGAAAATCATGGGTAAGTACTACCCCGAGCTGATGACCGGTACGCACTCGGTCTATACCTTCGACCCGCGGGTTATCGACGCCATGCAGAAAGAGGTCAAAGCCGGACTTGGCCCCATTTACCTGAACCTGCAAAACCTCAGTCCCGAAGAGATTGCCGGCCTGGCCGAAGACCAGAGCACGGACCTGACCCACCTCATGGCCAACGATAATTTGAGGCTTTTAACGGAGAAGGCGGGCATCGACCCCTTTAAAGAGAGAATCGAGATGTCCCCGAAATACCTCTACAGCGGCGGGGGACTGAGAATCGATACCGGCTGCCGCACGACTTTAGAAGGGCTCTGGGCGGCTGGTTCCGCCGGCAGCAATAGCTGGTCGGGCGGTGGCGGTGGGCAGGGGGGACTCGGTGTAGCATCGGCTGCGGTGACCGGTTTCCGCGCCGGCGATAGCGCCGGGAAATACGCCGCGGCCAGCCGGCGTTACGAAATAGATGTTGCGGCGGCAAAAAGCGTCCTGGACAGGGTGCTGGCCCCGATGGGCAGAAAGGGCGGCGTTGATGCCGCCGATGTCACCTACCGTATCCATGATGCCGTCGTTCCCATGAAGTATAATCGACAGCGTGAGGCCGGCCGGATGAAAGAGGCGCTGGGCATAATTCAGGAAGCGAAGGAAAAACTGGCTAAAGTCGGCGCTTCAAATTACCACGATCTGGCGCGCTATCACTCGGCGGAAAGTATGGCAATGGCCGCTGAATTTACTTACAGAGCGGCCATCATGCGCCAGGAAAGCCGCGCCGGTCACTTCCGCGAGGACTTTCCCGCCCGGGACGATAAGAACTGGTTCAAGTGGATTACTATCGAGCGTAAAGACGGGGA
>CAYNDI010000014.1:4950-20203 GCA_964395955.1 uncultured Dehalococcoidaceae bacterium | reverse complement strand
AGGCGTATTTCCGCCTCGGCTTTCACGCGGTCCCTTTCGTCGATAAAGCTGGATGCCTGTGAGAGGCTGATGGGATTGGGGGCTTTAAAGTCCTTCAGTAATGCCTTCCAGTAGTCTTCCGATTTTGATGTGTCCTGTTGCTGCAGCCAGTCTATATAGTCCCGGTATGGTCTTGGTTCCGGCAGGTCCGGTTCCTGCCCCTGGCCGATGGCGTCGTAATATTTAAAGACGTCCTCTACGATAATCGTGCGGGAACGGCCATCGACGATGATGTGATGGTAGGTCCAGACGAACCGGTAGCTTTTATCACCGAGGCGGAAAAGCGTTACCCGCATGAGGGGCTTTTCCGCCATATTGAAGCCCCTTTTACGGTCGGATTTAAGGAATTCCTCGAATTTGTCCGTTTGTTCGGCTTCGGATAATTGCCGCCAGTCCTGCTCTTCGAACGGGACTTCTACTTTATAATATACGTCCTGTAATGGCTCCTTTAGACCCTCCCACCGGAAAGCCGTTCGCAGTATATGGTACCGTCCCGCTACGCTGTTCCAGGCTTTCTTAAACGTTTCTGTATTCAGATCTTCCCGAAGAGAGCCGACCAATTGCTGGACGTAAACACCGGCCTCGGACGCCAGCTGGTAATGAAACAACATCGCCTGCTGCATCGGCGAGAGCGCGTAAGTATCTTCTATCTGGCTCTTAGCATTCATAATATAATTTTTCCTTGCCGGTCAATGTAGATTTAATATCTACTTATTATTATACTCCCGGATTACCCCATCCACCGCCGGCAATCAACTTTCCCCACCCGTCCCTTCACAGCCAGGGCTGCCGCAAATCCGGAAGCCGGTTTTATGTCATGTATCCACCACTCCGGTGTTTCATCGTTGTTTCCTGCTATGCTGAGTAGCTTGGCCGGCTCGTCGGGGGCCAGCGTTACCTCGAAGCCGTCCAGAGGGTAAGACAACCCGTCGCCGCTGGCTTTAATAAAAGCCTCTTTGCGCGTCCAGCCGTGGAAAAACGCCCGCTTTTGCTGGCTTTCCGGCAGTTCCTTCCATATCGCCTTTTCTCCGGTGGAGAAAAACCTTTCTACCAACTTTGCCATATCAGCCATATCGCGTATCCGTTCTATATCCACGCCCAGTTCATAGCTGCCGGAAAAGGCATAAATCGCCATCCCCTCAGAGTGGGATAAATTGAAAAATATCCTCTCTACATTCGACTCATCGGCGAGTGATGGTTTCCCGTTCTTCCCGTAGGAGAACAGGATGCTTTCCGGCTCGACCCCTGCGTAGCAGCCTGAGAGTATTCTTAATATTCCCCGTCGTACGATGAACCGGTTCCTGTCTCTATCGTAGTTAAAGCGTGCCGCCCTTTCCTGTTCGTCTGCGGCCAGCAGTCCCTGGAATTTCCATGTCGGTATATCCAGCGAAGCCTGCCATATCTGGACTTCGTCCTTTAGTAAGCTTCTCTTTCGCGGCCGGGCAGCTTTTGTTTGATTACTCATATAAATTTTTACGGGTGTTTTAGGTGGTTAGTTTAAATATAAAATATTCTGGTTAGAAAACAGTAAGGATTGGGTTATAAGATGGGAAAAAACGTGTTTCAGGACTAAAAATCGGGATGTATAATACGGGAGGTCGGGTCTTTTCCTTCCGGAGACTGATACCATCGGCAGTTATTCTTGCAGGTGTTTTATAACCTCTTTTAACCCCTCCTCCAGACTGTATTCGGGGCGGTATCCGAACGTAGCGGCTTTTTTAATATCGGCCAGGCTATGCAGGATATCTCCCGGTCTGGCCTCCCGGTATACCGGCCGCAAGTTTTTATTCCCTGACAGCTCGATGATAGTTAGTGCCAGGTCGTTGATGGTTGTTTTAATGGAACTCCCGATGTTGAAAATACCCGTGGCCCGGCTCTCCGCAGCCAGGATATTGGCTTCGGCAACGTCTTTGACGAAGACGAAGTCGCGGCTTTGTTCGCCGTCGCCGTAAATTACCGGCGGCTTGCCCGATAATACTTTCGATATGAACTCAGGGATAACGGCAGCGTAGTCCGACTTCGGGTCCTGACGCGGGCCGTAGACATTGAAATATCTCAGGCTGACGGTAGCCAGGCCGTACATCTCCTGGAATACCCTGGCGTAATAATCTCCGGCGAGTTTGGATACCGCGTAGGGTGAAAGCGGGTCCGTGGGGACATCTTCGTCTTTAACAAGCGGCATAGTATCGCCGTAAACCGCCGAGGATGAAGCGTAAACGACTTTTTTAACACCGCTGTCCCGAGCAGCCAGCAGCACATTCAGGGTGCCGGTGACATTGGTGGTGTGCGTGGCTCGCGGGTTCTTGACGCTGCGGGGAACGCTGGCTATGGCGGCATGATGAAAAATATAGTCTGCCCCTGCGAATAGCCGGCGTAGCAAAGGTAGATTTAAGATACTGCCCTGGACGAACTCAGTGTTTTTACTCTTGAGGAGAGATTCTATATGCGATATTTTACCCGTAGTCAGATTATCGATGATGATAACCTGATAACCCCGCCCGGCCAGCGCTCCGGCAATGTGTGAACCGATGAATCCTGCGCCCCCGGTGACTATGGCTTTATTCATTACTTGAATAACCTGTTTCGACTTGGGTATTACTCAAGGGTTCTACAGGGTTTGACTTCTCTGGCGACGAGTCCTTTATCCCCCAGCCCTACCTTGTAGCTGACAACCTGCCCTTCTTTGAGTCCCTTGAATTTAACACCTTCAAGCTCGCTATGGTGGAAAAAGATGTCTTTACCGCTATCGTTGGAAACGAACCCGAAGCCGCGTTCATCCACTAATAGCCGTATCACGCCTTGTGTCATGACTGCTTTGCCTCCACTTGGTTGTTGGCCGCTCTGTGTATACCGGCTACTTACCCAGGGCCGATTCCTGCTTCTTTTTTACAGAGCGTCCGCCATGTCCGTGCTTGACGTTCTTGAAAGTCTCTTTATAGCTTTTCCGCTGTGATTGTTTTTCGGCTTTTCTTCCCATTGATTACCCCTTTTTTAACATTACCAGACTGTTTATTACCGTTTGGCTTTATACTCCCATACCGGGCGCCGCCTGTCGGCAATGTAAACGCCACCCTGGTTATCGATGCGTCCCCTGAAAAGCACCATCTCGGGATAACGCTTCAGGTCCCGGACAGTCTTTATGACGAGGCGGTTCTCCTGGACTCTCACCGGGTTGAAGATGCTGATGTTTACGGTCTGGTCTTTACCGTTGGAACCTGTCTGCTTCAGACACCTTAAGATACCCAGATACTCGTTAGGCAGGTTGAATTTACGTCTCATGTAGTCCTGGACTGGTTTAGGGAGTTTGCTTACCTGGCTCTTATAATATAATACCATTCCCGATGCTCCTGAACAAAGTATCGCCGAAGGCTTCCTTACATGTACTCCAGTACCAGCTGCCAGTGACGCCAGTCGAACTCGGCCATTTCGAGGATAGTCTGTCGTACCGGCTCTTCACGGGTCAGCCGGTAAAAGTTGAAGCCGTTTTCAATATTTGACTGTAAAATCCCCTCGTTGACCATCTGCGCTAAAGCTTTCTGAATATCCGGCCGGCTGTCTTTGTCGGCGATGGCACAGGTAATCGCCAGTTCGCTGTATCGCTCGTGAGGATGTACCACGAAGAAACGCAGCAGTGCCAGGCAACGACGGTTGCTGATGAGCTTTTTCATAAGCTTGCCCAGATACGGCTGTTTATTTTCTTTGGTAACTTCAATGATAGCCATGGTACTCCTTTCTATCATTGTTTCGGTCTAGTTATAGGATTTACCTGCCGAGGCTGAGCGCTGTGCAAAAACGGGGCTGCGCTGACGTACGTAAGACGGAATGTCCAGTTCATCATTCTTCATATCCCTGAGAATCCGGTTTAGCTCCGCTTCTTCGTTGTCGCTGGCTATCGTCTCCCGGGAACTAAAGCCGGTGGCGACCAGTGTCAGCCTGATATCGTCACCCATGTTGGTGTCAAGAACGACCCCGAAAATAACATTTGCCTGCGGGTCGACCGCCTGACGCACGATTTCGGCGGCATTGTTTACCTCGTTAAGGGTAAGATTATTCCCGGAAATGTTAAAAAGCACTCCTTTGGAGCCCTGCATGGAAACATCCAGCAGGGGGCTGGTGAGGGCGTGTCTGGCGGCTTCGACGGCGCGATTCGCCCCGGAGCCTCTCCCGATGGACATCCAGGCCTGGCCGGCATCTTTCATTATCGACCTTACGTCGGCAAAGTCGAGGTTGACCAGACCGGGTACGGTAATGACCTCGGCAATTGCCTGAACGCCGTGGTACAGTACCTCGTCGGCCAGTTTGAAAGCTCCGTCCACGCCGGTTTCCTTATCGCATAATTCGAACAGCCGGTCATTGGGGATAACGATAAGCGTATCCACTTTGTCAACGAGGCTTTTTATACCTTCCTCGGCCGTCTTGCTGCGGTGAGTGCCCTCAAAACCAAAGGGTCTGGTTACCACGGCAATGGTCAGGGCGCCGGTCTTTTTAGCCATATCCGCCACTAAGGCAGCCGACCCCGTGCCGGTGCCTCCCCCCATACCCGCGGCGATGAATATCATGTCCGACCCGTCTAGGGTGTCTTTTATAATGTCGCGGCTTTCCTCGGCGGCCTGACGTCCAACGGTGTGGTCGCCGCCGGAGCCCAGGCCGCGGGTGATTTTTTCGCCTATCTGAACACGACGCATAGACTCGGTAATTTCCAGGTGCTGGGCATCGGTGTTCATCGCGATTAACTCCACGCCGTGAAGTTGCTCGCGGACCATCCTGGTAATAGCATTACAACCCGAGCCTCCCAGCCCGATAACTTTGATTCTGGCACCGCTGGGAACAAAACCTGATTTAGCCATTATTGTCCTCCAAATACCTCATGTAAATATTCAAAAATAATTATTAACGAAAGAGCTTTAACATCCTGGTTAATAACCGGCGCATCTTGCTGTCTTTTATGGGGGTGACCGTTGTGCCCTGGTTGTTCATCTTCCACAGCAGAAGACCGACACCGGTGGCGTAGGCCGGATCATTCAAAGCGTCGGAGACACCGGGCAGGCCGGTCGGAGTACCCAGTCTTACCGGCATTCTGGTCAACTGTTCTCCGAGTTCGGTGATGCCGGTGAGGTTGGCACCCCCTCCGGTGATAACCAGTCCCGCCGGTATAAGCTTGTCGTGGTCTGATTGAGGTAGTTCCATTACTATCAGCCGGAGCATCTCTTCAATGCGTACGCGGATGATTTCAGAAAGGTCCTGGTAGGAGATACTATGCCCGTCGCCGGTGAGGTACGGATCTTTTGTAGGGCTGTCCTCGCCTATCGGTGTCACGTCACCGTATCTCTTTTTCATCTCTTCAGCCAGTTCGAAGGTAATCCCCAGGCCGATGGATATATCCCGCGTGACCTGGTAGCCGGCCACCGGCAGTACCGAGGTATGGTAAATGGTGTTGTCCCTGAAAAGGGCCAGGTCGGTAGTGCCGCCGCCGATATCCACCAGCAGAACGCCGTCCCGTTTTTCATCCGGTGTCAGGACCGCTTCGGCGCTGGCCAGGGGTTCCATCACCAGGTCGTCGACGTCCACGCCGATGCTGCGGATACACTTGGTCAGGTTCTGGATGGAGGTTATCGCCGCGGTGATGATATGTGTTTCCACGTCCAGCCGGAAACCGTGCATGCCGATGGGATTCTTCACTCCTGTCTGGCCGTCCACCGTGTATTCCCGCGGAATAACGTGGAGCAGTTTCTGCTCCGAGGGTACTTTAATGGAGCGGGCTACATCCAGGACACGCCTCAGGTCATTGGGGTGTACTACCTGGTTGTTGCGGGTAATCGATACGGAGCCCCGGTTGTTCACCGATGAAATATGCCGGCCCGTAACGCCGATATAGGCTGATTCCAGCCGGCGACCCGCCATGTGTTCCGCCGCCCTTACCGATTTCCGGATCGACTCCCGGGCTTCATTGATATTGACTACCAGCCCCTTATGAAGTCCGTTCGATGGCGTTACGCCGACACCCATGACGCGGAGATTTTCCTCATCATTAATATCAGCCATGATGGTGCATACCTTGGTGGTGCCCACATCAATGGCGGCAATCCTGTCCCTTTTCATAATGTCCTCCTTTGTCCCTTATCGTTGGGATTAAAATGACAGGTTATTATCTGTATTCAGTTGTTGCGGAAAGTCTGCTAAGGTTACTTGCTTTTTTCCTCGCGGTACCTGATATTCCACTTATTGCACAGGGAATTAAGATGCTCGCGGAATTCCGGGTGTCCACTCCGGTGAAGCTCGGCCAGGAAGCCGTGCAGCAGCTCTCCCCCGGTCATATTCGGTGAGGGCTCTTCCGGACCGGGCAGATTGATATAAACGATTTCCGTCATGAGCTTCTGGTACTCTATTGCCGTTGCCATTAGTTTTAGTCCTCCTGCTTTTTCATTATGTATCAGCTACGATTTATTCGTAAAACTTTCATAATCCTATAACGTTCCAAAAGCAAGTGGCAATTATTGTCCTTTCTATTTCAGCCGCGTCCCCCGGGCGTTCCATAAGCGTACGGCGTGAAATCCGGGCAAATACCATTAAGTCAATAATACCCTTGTATCTTCTGGATTTTTGGAATATAATGTATGTCAAACAGGAGTGGGTATGCCGTGACTACCGATAAAGGACGAAAACACCTGCCCCCTTACGTTTCTTACCGTACCTTCCATAATTTTATCGAACGATTGCAGCAGCGTATACCCTCACGCATCGACCGCAGTTACTGGGGTGATATTCTATCCGGGAGTACCGGCACGCAGCTTATGGCAGCATTGCGTTTCCTCAGGCTTATCGATGCTAATGGCAAGCCGACGGCAAGACTTGAGCCGCTGGTGATGTCACGTGGCGAACCCAGGGCAAAACTACTCCGTGAGTTAACCGCCGATACCTATGATTTCGTGGTGAAAAGTCCCCTGGACCTGGAAAGTGCTACCTATGCACAGCTGGGAGAAATCTTCAGCAATACTTTCCAGATGACCGATGATGTTAGCCGTAAGTGCGTCAAATTCTTCATTGCCATGTCCGGTGACGCCGGTATGCCGCTGTCGCCTTTCATTACCAGACGCACCCGCACCACCCATGCCGGCACCGGAACAAAGAGGACGGTAAAAAAAGCTGTCGGAAGGACAAACCGGAACGCTTTAGTTCCACAAGCTGCGGAGGAAATGCCGGAGAATTTCTCCTGGCACAGTATGCTTCTATCCAAGTTCCCGGACTTCGACCCTGCCTGGAGTGACGATATTAAGATAAAGTGGTTTGCCGCCTTTGACGAGTTGCTCAAGAAAGGCCTGTCAAAAAGCGACTAGAACAAACCATACGGCAGGCGGGTCAATTCATCAACCTTATCCCCCGCTCTATAACGTCGACTGAAGCTTGGCCTGTACCTCAAGCGGTGTCATCCTGCCCGCCGAGACAATCATTTTTAGAGCGTCTTCCACCGATATTCTGGTACGTACGATGTCCTCTTCCCTGACTATTTGCAGAAAACCGGAGGTGGGATTAGGGGAGGTGGGAATGAGGACACTGAGAAGCTTTCTATCATCGCTGTCTGTTAATTCGTTGGTGATAAAGCCAACCGACCTGATGCCTTTCCGGGGGAATTCCACCAGAACCACCTGCATGAAACCCGTCTTTTTTGGAGCGGAGAAACTCTCTATAATCTGCCTGATGCCAAGATAGAGACCGCGGAATAAAGGCACTCTGGACATAAGAGAATCGCCGTATCTAAATATTCTATTCCCGATAACGTTCCTGGCTATCACCCCGGAAATGTAAATCAGCACCACCGTCACGCCGAAACCTACGCCGGGTATGTCATGACCGGCTATCGCCCTGACAATCGGCTGCAATATGTTATCGATGGTGGTGAAAACCCAGATAAGTATCAGAATACTGGCGCCTGCCGGCACGATGACCAGGATGCCGGCCATGAACTGGGCCCTGAGTCTTTTTACCCATCCTTCACTAGATGCGTCTTTATCATCCATCTTTACTTTCCTCCTGATATACTTCCGCTTCAGATTTCTTTCTGGGTCGAAGAAGTGATAACACAGCCGATAATGCCAGTATACCGCCCACTACTCCCAGAGATGCGACCACTGGTATCTCCAGGAAATCGGTAACCAGCATCTTTAATCCCAGGAAACCCAGGATGGCGGCCAGACCATAATTGAGATAATGGAACTTCTGTATAACACCCGACAGGGCGAAATAGAGGGCCCGCAGTCCCATCACGGCGAAGATATTCGAGGTGTAGACGATAAACGGGTCCCGCGTGATAGCCAGGATAGCCGGCACGGAGTCTACCGCGAAGACAACATCCGTAGTTTCGATGACCACCAGTACCAGCAGCAGCGGCGTTGTCAGTCGCCGTCCCCTTGATACAACAAAGAACTTGTTCATATGATAGTTCTTGGTAAGCGGCACAAACCTGCGGAATAGTCTTAGGACGGGATTTTTTTCCGGATGCACTTCTTTATCTTTCTGAAAAGCCAGTCTTACAGCCGTATATATCAGAAAGAGGCCGAACAGATAGACTATCCAGTGCAGGTGCTCCAGTAAAGCCAGGCCGGCCACGATGAATATACCCCGCATGACGATAGCGCCCATGATTCCCCAGAAGAGCACGCGGTGCTGGTCAGCCGCCGGTACACAGAAGTAGGTAAATATCAGCAGGAAAACGAAGAGGTTGTCCACGCTGAGGGATTCTTCCACCAGGTATCCCGTGATAAAGAGTAATGCCTTATCCGAGCCCATCAGCAGGTAGATTCCCAGGCAGAACAGCAGCGCCAGCGAAATCCAGATGGAGCTCCATATCAGGGCTTCCTTGACCTTAACGGCATGGGCGCGGCGGTGAAAGACTCCCAGATCCAGGATAAGCATCGTTGGTATCAGGACGCCGAACACTATCCACAGTATCGTTTCACCGGACATTAATTTATATCATTCTCCTGTTTTTATCGGTGACCTGGCTCTTTTCTTGATACCCTGTTCTGAGCGACTTCGCAGCTGACCGCACCCGGCGTTAATATCCTGTCCCCTGGGCTGACGCAGCGTGACGTTGATGCCGGATTGCCTTAGTTCCCGTTCGAAGGCTAATATATCCCGCCTGGAAGTTGGCCGGAAAGTACGGTCGCCGGTATCGTTGGCGGGGATGAGATTAACGTGGCAGTTCATCCCCCGGAGCAGTCCGGCCAATGAATGCGCCTGCGCTGTGGAATCGTTGATATTGTGAAAGAGGGCATACTCAAAGCTTATCCTTCGTCCCGTCGCCTGGCAATAGTTGCGGCAGACCGGAATAAGCTGTTCCAGCGGGTACCTGCGGTTAACCGGAACGAGTCTGTCTCGTAACTTGTTGTCACTTGCGTGAAGGGATACCGCCAGTCCTACCTGCAGCTTCTCCCGACTAAAACGCTTTATCTGCGGCACCAGGCCGGCGGTGGAGACGACCATATTACGGGCGCCCAGCCCGAAGCCGTCCGGCGCATTGAGTAGCTCTATGGCTCGCCAGAGGGCATCATAGTTGGCCAGGGGTTCTCCCATGCCCATGAAGACGATATTCGTCACGCGGTTGCTGGTTTTATCGGTTTCGTTATTACCCTCTTGATGGGCTTTTTGGAGATAACGGGCGAAGTACAGCACCTGGTCGATTATTTCGCCGGGGGTGAGATTTCTCTGGAATCCCTGCTGCCCGGTAGCGCAAAAAGGGCAGCCGATGGCGCAGCCCGCCTGTGTCGAGACGCATATGGTACGGCGTCGTTCGCTGCTATCTTCATGGTAAGACATAAGCGCCGACTCTATAGTTGAGCCGTCGGCAAGTTTAAAGAGGGTTTTTACCGTGCCATCCTGTCCTATCACTTCGTAGACAGATTTCAGACTGTGGAGTCTTGTCTGCGTCGCTAACCTCTGCCGGAAATCCGCCGGTAGATTTTTCATCTCGTCGAACGAAAAAGCCTGTTTCTGGTATATCCAGTGTCGGAGCTGTTTTGCCCGGTAGCCAGGTTCACCCAGGGACGCCACCAGGCTTTCTAGTTCGCTTCCGGTCATACCGCTGATAATGACTGGATTTTCGGTCATGGATTATGTCAACCTTGCCGGATTTATCGCAGTTAACTGGTTATTTAACAAATTATACCATTATTGGCTGATTTTGTCGGTAAAACCAGGATAAAGAAATAGTAAAAACCTGAAGAAGCCTGGGCCTGTAACAGGTTCTCTCCGCTTGAAATAGGCTTGAATTTATGCCATGATATATTCATGTCGATATTCCGGCAGGTAAGCTTTTTTTCTTGAATGGCTTTCCTGCCCTTTTCTTTACCGTGCCTTTGCCGGAGTTAACGAAGGAGTGATTTGAAGGGACTAAAAGTCTGGTTTCTGGAAACCCGTCCCCAGTTCCTGACGCTATCTCTGGTGCTGGCTTTCCTCGGTACTGTCGTCGCCTGGTATGACGACTATTTCAGTCTCTGGCGCGCCCTGGTGGCCGGTATCGGGCTGGTGCTGGCCCATGCCAGTGTTAATACCCTCAACGACTATTTTGACTTCCGCAGCGGTATCGACCTGGTCACGAAGCGTACCCCTTTCAGCGGCGGCAGCGGTATCCTCCCCGCCAGCCTGCTTTCTCCCCGGCAGGTATTGTGGCTGGGATTAGTTTCACTGGCACTGGCGGTGCCGATAGGTATTTGCTTTATTGTTATCTCCGGATGGTTGTTGTTGCCGCTACTTGTTGTAGCTGCCTTCTTCATCCTGCTTTACAGCCCCTTTATACTCAAGCGTCCCTGGCCGGAGTGGGTAGCCGGAGCCGGTCTGGGGGCACTGCCTGTTTTAGGCATGTATTTCGTCCAGGTTGATGCTTATACCTCCACGGTAGCCGTCGCCTGTATCCCCTCCGCCCTCCTGGTGCACAACCTGCTATTACTCAACGAGTTCCCCGATGCCGAAGCTGATACTCACGCCCTGCGTAAGACCCTCCCTATCACTATCGGTAAGAACCGGGCGTCTGTTTTTTATTCGGTTGTTGCCATCGCCGTGTACGGCTGGATAATCGCCTGGGTGATAGCCGGGGTTATGCCTGTCTGGACATTGCTCGCCCTGCTTACCCTGCCGCTTACTATAAGAGCTATTAACGGTGCTCTTCACCATACCGATCCGTCAAAGCTGATGCCGGGCATGGCGGCTAATGTCATGTCCGTATTGCTGACCCAGCTCCTTATCGGTATCGGCTATATTCTGGGTCGCGTTTTTTAATTGCTATGGATAGTCCCGGTCTTTCGGGGCAGCCCGGACCTCTGCACGGCATGTTCACGGCAGTGCCCCCGCGCTATGATCTGGTCAACCGCATCGTCACCCTGGGACTGGACAAAAGATGGCGGCGGCTGGCGGCTTTAGAATGTCTCCGGGAGAAGCCGCGGCGGATTCTCGACCTGGGCTGCGGCACCGGCGACCTTTCGGTAAATATCGCCCGTCTGGCGATAGCGCCTCTGGCAGTAGCCGGACTGGACTACAGCCTGCCGATGCTGATATTAGCCCGGCAGAAATCCGTCCGGTCGGGGGTGGCATCGGGAGTGGAATTTCTACGGGGGCAAGCCGATAGTCTCCCCTTTCCCGACGGTTGCTTTGACGCCGTGGGTATTTCCTTCGCTTTTCGCAACCTGACCTATAGAAATCCTATCTGCCGCCCTCACCTTGCCGCGGTATGGCGGGTGTTAAAAACGGGTGGACGGTACATCATCGTGGAATCTAGTCAGCCGGAGAACCGTATCATCAGGACACTTTTCCACCTCTATCTGCGTGCTTTCGTCGGGCCGGTGGGCATGCTGCTGTCCGGTAACAAGAGCGCCTACCGTTACCTGACGGAGTCTACGGCGCGTTATTACTCCCCGCGTGAAGTCCGCGATATGCTGCTGGCGGCAAATTTCCGCGAGGTAAGTTATTGTCCCCTGCTTTTTGGCGCCGCCGGGATTCATGTGGCTGTAAAATGAGGCAAGGATATTTACCCTACCCTTTTCTCCATCCTGTCATTGCGATGGAGCAATGGCGACCGTGGCAATCTCCTTCACCCCACCGCCTCGTTTCTTATCTATTCCCACCCATGCCGACCCCGTATCGTCCCCGGCTTATCTCATGGTTTATTATACCCCCGTCCCATCTCTTAAAAGGGGGGTATGTGTAAATCTTCCTCGAGTAGTATCATTTCCATCTTTCTGATGTCTTTCTATTGTTGTATAATAGTAAATAAAGCTGAATATTCATTTCAAGACAGGTCCGGAGGAATCAAATGGGTGAGATTAAAAGCGCTGCAGAGATAGCCAGGGAAAAACTGGCCAGGATAGAGGAACCGACTGAAGAAGAACGTCTCAAGTGGAAATACGGGCCGGAGGGAGAGAAGCTGGCGGCACAATATCTAACCGATAATATTAACCTTGCCAGTAAAGTGAATTCCTTCGACGAAAAAGCCCGGAAGTATATTACCGGGGGCATTAATGCTATCCTCATCAGGAACATACTCCTGCCCAGGAAGGAAGCCGACCGCAAGACCAACAAAAAGGCGATGGACGGGATTAAGCAGCTTAAAAACGATAAAGTGGCTGTAGAGAACGTATTCAGCAAGATGAGGAATATCCTCGACCACTATGTCGGGGAAGGCGCCAAGCAGAAGGAACAGGCTTACCAGCAGCTTAAAACCGAATTTGAAAGTCAAATACAGCAGGCCATCAAGCAACAGACCGGCACGAGCAGCGCCAGGATAAACATAGACGTGGAAAAACAGCCTCAATTCCTGGAGCAATGGCAGAGGGTACAGGCCCAGATGGAAGCCCAATACCTGACATTACTGGATGAATACAAGCAGGAGCTGGTGAAAATAGACTAGAACGACTATGGATACCGATAATGAGAGAATCGAACAGGCCGCCCGTCATACCGAGATATTAAGGCATCCGCGGCAGCACCTGGCTACATTCGGCATTACCAATATCTATTATTATCTGGTAACGGAACCTGTTTATTCGGAACTGACTAATGAAACCGGCGAGACGGTGATTCGGGAGGGCAGGGTTATCGCCGAGAGGCCGAAAATCGTTACTCCTTATTACCTTACTCATCTCGAAGGGTTCAGCTATGACGCCCGGCAGTATTTCGAGACGCTTCTCAGCATGCACGGTCCCGATACACCCGGGCTGTTCTATACCTATAAAAACGAACCCAAGGGTTTTAACATAGTCTCGGATAGCTGGCCGGCCGTGGTGGACAAACTCAATGCCGAGATAGATAAAAAAGGCGACCCGTTGATGTCCATTATCAAAGGCCAGGACGACCTCTGGGACGTATCGCTGCTGAAATTCATCTATGAAATCAGCACCCGCTCCGCCCCGTCCAATATAGCCCAGCTTGGCTCAAGGGGGCTGCTCGGCATGAGCCATGGCGGTATACCTGTCGGCGTACGGCAGACCATCGAGGACATGTTCGGGCAGGTCGCCCGGGGTGAGATTAATGCCCATGTACTCGAACAGGAACTGAACCGATGGGGCGCCTTCGAGGAGTACCAGGACCGGTTCTTCACGCTGGTCAAAGGCAAGAAATAAGTCCCGTATAAAGAATATAACAAGTATGAAAATTTCAACCATAGAAGCTAGAGACCTTTCCGAGGCATGGTTTGTCTGCCTGCGTAAAATACTGGAAGAAGGCCACGATTATAAAATCGACCGGGGCAGCTACGCGGGACAACGACGCAGGGAACTGGACCTGGCTGTAGTGCAGGTTGTATATCCCGGTACAAGGCCTCTGATACCGGACGTGCCCCAGGGCGTACCCCCGCCCAGTACCATGGAATACGTGGAAAGCTACCTGCCGTACCTCATGACATCGCACCGGAAGAAGGGGGAACAATATACTTACGGTCAGTACCTGGAGGAACAAATCGCCGAAGTAATCAGAATGTACCGGGAGGATGGACACAATACCAACCAGGCTTTTATGGCTGTAGGGAATGAAAAGTCCATCAGCCTGGATGATCCACCCTGTCTGAGGATGATAGACACCAGAATCCATGAGGGCAGACTGCATTTCGTGGTGTATTTCCGTTCGTGGGACCTGTGGGCGGGCTTTCCGTCGAACCTGGCGGCGATTCAGCTGCTCAAGGAGTATATGTCCAGCGAGATAGGTGTTGAAGACGGCGAGATAGTGGCGATGAGCAAAGGGCTGCACCTCTACGAATATGCCTGGGAGCTTGCCAAAGCGGTGCTGAGAATGGAGTAGAATGACAGAATGAGCGGGAAAGAGAGTTAAAAATGGAAAAAATTGAAGCTGTAGTCGATATGATTGTGGAGTCGAAAAAAGTGGTCGTCTTTACCGGCGCCGGATTCAGCACCGAGTCCAGCGTTCCCGACTTCCGGGGGCCGCAGGGAGTCTGGAGCCAGTTCGACCCCAGTGAATTGAACCTGCCGAACTTCCTGCGGAGCGAGGAAATCAGGGAAAAATACTGGCAGGTGCACAAGATGTTCTGGGAGACGGTTAAAGTTGCCGAACCCAACAGCGGACACCGTGCCGTAACCGAACTCCACAACATCGGCAAGCTGGACTGCGTTATCACCCAGAATACCGACGGCCTCCACCAGAAATCCGGCACGCCCGACGAAAAGGTGCTGGAACTGCACGGCACGATGCACTGGGTGGACTGTCTTGACTGCGGGCAGCGGTACCCTCGCGACTACGCCCACGAAAAGATGCTGGCCGGGGAGAAAGTGCCCCGGTGCGGTAAATGCAACGGCATCCTTAAACCGGCGACGGTAGCCTACGGGCAATCGATGCCGGAGAGGGAGACCCGTGAATCCGAAGAAAGGTCTGCCACCTGTGACATGTTCCTGGCAGCCGGTTCATCGCTGGTGGTCTACCCGGCGGCGCAGATGCCCATTGTCGCCAAACGCAGCGGCGCCCGGTTGGTCATTATGAACCTGACGGAAACCCCTCATGACCACCTCGCCGATGTTGTCATCGCTGAAAAGACGGGCGAGACCCTTGCCGAGATACTGAAGAGAGTTAAGGAGAAGCTGGGGAAAGGCGCTTAATTCTCCCTCTTATCCCTTCCTTCGACAGGCTCAGGACAGGCTCTGACGAAGGAGGGACGACAACACCCGAGGGGGGAGGAAAGAACTACAGGACAAGCAGCGGATGATGCGAGGGCGGTCAGGGT
>CAYNDI010000014.1:3483-4850 GCA_964395955.1 uncultured Dehalococcoidaceae bacterium | reverse complement strand
GATTTTTACACTGGCGGCGGGTTGCTCATCCGATAACGATTTCAACAAAAACCTGCGTACGATTACCAAACCCTACGAGTTCGGCCTGGTGGGATGGGAATTCAAGACGCTGGCGGGAGAAGCCGGGCAATTATTCATCCGGCGGGATGAGACCACCGAAAACGCCACTGCCCGGGTATATAGATACTTCGATAACGTAACGCAAATTAAGCAGCTCGAAGCCACCATCAACGCCGTCAGGGCGGGAAAGCATTCCGGCGACTTGACCCAACTGCAGCAAGAATTAGATGATTTGCGGAAGAAGAATAAAAGCCTCATAGACGCAGTCAGCCGGACGCTGGAAAAGCAGGTGAGAGACGCGCTTTCACAGCAGGATATCTTCAATCCGGTATACGAATATACAGGATTTAAGGTAGGCTTCCCGCCGGTTAATGTCTGCCTGGCGAATCTGCCCCGCCTGCTCGTGGTGTCACCGCGGGACAGGATTGAAAGCATTAAGAAAATTACGCTTTTACCGGAAATGACCCTGGAGGAGATAGAGAAAATGGAGGAAGAGGTCGATAGACTCGGTGTCTCCTCGCTGGTACTAAACCTGGGGGGAATGGCAACCTTCCCGAGCTATGTCGACTATGAAGCCGACCTGCGGTTCACCATCGACACGATAGTCCACGAATGGCTCCACCAGTACCTGGCTTTCACGCCGCTGGGATTCCAGTACATCCTCGACCAGACAGGCATCCGGCCCGACTACGAAATCGCCACCATGAATGAGACCGTGGTCGGTATCGTCAGCAAGGAAATCGGCGCCATTATCTATGAAAAGTACTTTCCGCAGCCGGCAACGGAAAGCGAACCGCCTCCGCCCGATGCAGCAGCATTCGATTTTAACCGGGAGATGAGGGAAATCAGAAAAGCCGTGGACGATTACCTGGCGAGGGGAGAAATCGAGGCGGCCGAGGCGTTCATGAAAGAAAGGCGCCAGTACCTGGCCGAGAACGGCTACTATATCAGGAAACTGAACCAGGCCTATTTCGCTTTCCACGGTACTTATGCCGACAGCCCGACGTCTATCAGCCCCATCGGGGCCGAACTGCAAGAGCTGAGGGGGCAGAGCGCTTCCCTCAAAGATTTCCTGGATACCGTCAGCGTTATGAGCCGTCGCGAGGACCTATCCAAGAGCATACAGTAATCATATATACTGAATGAAGCGGTATTATTTTGTATCTAGTTTTTTAACTCACCCCCTTTGTCCCCCTCTCGAACAGGTTTATTCTTTTAGCTCGATTTTCTATGATGTTCAAGAGGGGGATGGATTTTTTGAGAGGGGCTAGCGCCCCTCTCCGCGGTGACTCCCCTTTTATGGGGTG
>CAYNDI010000014.1:0-3473 GCA_964395955.1 uncultured Dehalococcoidaceae bacterium | reverse complement strand
CCCCTCTTCAGCCATAAATATCTGCGGTTTCTTCCCGTGTTTCTGGCTGGAGAGGGGTCAGGGGTGAGGTTTGAGTGTATCAACCAAATGCAAACAGAACCAACAAAACGACCATTCGTCAAAGCCACAGCTGTGTGGTATCATTTTCCAGGAGAAACCGTTTATGATACCGGAAATCGTTAGCTACATCACCCGGCGTGAAGGACGCAAGTTCCGCCATCTCAAGCCAATCGTGGATGAGTCTTTGATACAGGGGGAGGGGGGAAGCAAAGAAGGCGGGATAGCGCTTTACGTGCATATACCGTTCTGCCGCTCGCTGTGCCCGTTCTGCTGTTTCAACCGCTATCTTTTCCAGGAAGACCTGGCCCGCCGGTACTTCATCGATTTAAAAAAAGAGATTGAGTTATACCGGCAGCGCGGCTTTCAGTTTACCAACGTCTATTTCGGAGGCGGTACGCCCACCGTGCTCATGGACGAGTTGTTAGCTTTCATCGAGCAACTGCGGGAGCAGTTCAACATCAGCGAGATATCGCTGGAGACAACGCCCCGGGAGTTAACCGAAACCAACATAAAGCTACTAAAGAAAGCGGGGATAAACCGGCTGTCCATCGGGGTGCAGAGCTTCGACGAGCGGGTGCTCAAGACGATGGGGCGGGTCAACGGCCCGGCCGACGAGGTCAAGGAGCGACTGGGAATGGCGGAGGGGCAGTTCGCCACCTTGAACGTGGACTTCGTCTTCAATTTCCCCGGGCAGACCGTCGAGCAGTTCTCTGCGGACGTGGCGGCTTTCAAGGAGATGGGTATCGACCAGGCTACTTTCTACCCGCTCATGCCTTCCCCCCACAAGAAGGACGCCCTGGAGCGAAAGTTCAACAGGGTGGACAACTCCCGTGAAAAGCAGTTTTACGATATTATTCTTAGAGAGCTGTACCACGGCGGCTATGCCGCTTCTACGGCATGGTGCTTTTCCCGCGGGGAGCGGATGATTGACGAATATATTATAGAGTCGGACGACTATATCGGCATCGGGGCAGGGTCCGTGAGTATCGTGAGGGGTAATTTCCTGGTCAACTCTTTTTCACTGGAACGCTATCATGAGTCGACCGAGTCCGGACGACTGCCTATTGCAGGCTGGCGCCGACTTACCGACAAAGAAAACCGGCGTTATTATCTCCTGACCAAGCTCTTCGGGATGAAGCTGGATAAAGACGCTTTCCTGAAGCGTTTCGGGGGTGAGATAGAGAGCAAGATGCCTCTGGAGATGGTTTTCTTTAAGACCCTGGGGCTGGTCAGCGGGGATGGTACATTACAGGTGACCGAGAAGGGAATGTACCCGGTAAGCGTCATGATGCGTGACTTCTTCGCGGCGCTGAATACGCTGCGGGAGTACTGCATCGAGCGGCAGATTTAGCTGTACATCAAGTCCCGGGTTTTACCCACGGATATTCCTAAACCTCACCCCCTGACCCCCTCTCCTTGCGAGGCAGGTTGATGGAGAGGGGGAATTTTAGTTGAGAGGGGCTAGCGCCCCTTTCCGCAGGCTACTCCCCTTTTAGGAGAACGGATAACAAACTGCGGGATAAGCCGATGATGACACGGGGCGGTCGGGTGGGAAAAGATAACAGGCGAGGGGGTGGGGTACGGTTATCCCTTGTGCTTGAGCAGCCAGTATTCCAGTCCGTCGGCGAGGGCAAGCCAGCTGGCTTCGATGATATTGGTTGAAGCCCCTACGGTATGCCACTCGTTTTCAGCGTCGCTGGACTCGATAAGCACACGTACCTGCGACTCGGTACCGGTGCTCTCTTCCAGGATACGTACCTTATAGTCGATGAGTTTGACCTGCTTGAGGCTGGGATAGAACTGTAAAAGCGCCTTGCGCAGGGCAAGGTCCAGAGCATTGACCGGGCCGTCGCCCTCTGCGGCGGTGTGCATTATCTCTCCGCCGACCTTCACCTTAACCATTGCCTCGGAAATCATCTCCTCGGCGGTTTTCCGGGTAGACGGGCGCCTCTTCGACTCTACCACTACCATGAAGTCGACCAGTTCGAAGGGAGCTTTATAGCCGGGCAAAGCACGATGTATCAATAATTCCAGGGATGCCTCTGCATTCTCGTACTGAAAGCCCAGGCTCTCCAGATGTTTGACCTGCTCGCGAAGTTTCGCCGTTTCTGTTTCTTTATCCGATAAATCTATACCCAGTTCTTTTGCCTTGAAGATGATATTGCGTTTACCGGAAAGCTCCGAAACGACCATGCTCTGTCTATTACCCACCAGCTCCGGTTCAATGTGCTGGTAAGCCTGGGGCCATTTCGCCAGACCGGCCACGTGGTAGCCCGCCTTGTGGCTGAAGGCGCTGGTGCCTACATAAGGGGTATAGGGAGACGGCGGTAAATTAGCGGCTTCGCTGACGTAACGGGCGATATCGGTTAAACTGGCCAGCTGCTCATCGGTAACGCAGTCGATGCCCATTTTCAACTTCAAGGCAGGGATAATCGAACACAGGTCGGCGTTACCGGTACGTTCTCCATAACCGTTAATAGTGCCCTGAACCTGGACAGCTCCCGCCTGTACGCCTGCCAGAGTGCCGGCAAGGGCCAGACCGCCGTCGTTGTGGGTATGAATGCCCAGGGGCACCGAGGTCGCCTTTGCCGCCGCCTTGACGGCTCTTATTATCTCGTCAGGGAGAGCGCCGCCGTTGGTATCACAGAGCACCAGACAACTGGCACCGGCTTCAGCGGCTGCCTCCAGCGTTTTCAGGGCATATTTAGCATCCGATTTATAGCCATCGAAGTAATGCTCGGCATCAAAGAATACGTCGATTCCTTTAGACCTGAGATAGCGTATGGAATCGGTAATCATATTGAGGTTTTCGTCGAGTGTGGTCCGCAGGACACGGGTGACCTGCAAATCCGAGCTTTTGGCAACGATAGTGGCTATTTCAACACCGGCTTCCACGACCATAAGAAGATTATTGTCCTCTTCCGCTTTAATATTGAAGCGACGCGTACTGCAGAAAGCAGCTATCCGCGCGTTTTGCAGCGATAGTTTTTTTACCCTCCGATAGAACTCGGCGTCCTTAGGATTAGAGCCGGGCCAGCCGCCTTCAACATAGTGAATACCGAGTTCATCGAGTTTCCGGGTAATATGCAGTTTATCCGCCAGAGAAAAGGAAATACCTTCGCTCTGAGCACCGTCACGCAATGTAGTATCGTAGAGTTCGACCGATTTCACTTATTATTCTCCCAACTTTCCGGCGATACACCGAATGTCATTGCGATGAGTTCCGATGTAATCGGGATGAAGGGGCAATCTCAACTACCGGCTTGCGGATTGCTTCGCTGCGCTCGCAATGACAGGTTATTCATTATTTCAGTCTCCCACCTTGCCGGCAATGATATCTCCCATTTCCTTAGTCCCCACCTTGGTTTTACCTTCGCTCATTATATCATAGGTGCGGTAGCCTTCATTCAATG
>CAYNDI010000013.1:13016-20770 GCA_964395955.1 uncultured Dehalococcoidaceae bacterium | reverse complement strand
TCAAGCAGACAAACCCTGCATCATCCCTCACACCGAGGGAAGGGTGGCTGCATTCAATCCGGCAACCCTGCCAAAGTGCATAACCATTCCGTGGCTGAGGCCAGGGCACATTGTGGAATAATCACCGGCATAAAAGTTACCGACGGTATTTCCGGCCAGGTAAAGCCCGTGAATGACTTTCCAATCTTTATCCAGTGGCTGTAAATTGGTGTTCACATTCAGGCCGCCCAAAACGGTCAATAAATTATAGCCTCCTTTGCCGGCGTAATATGGCGGCTTATCGATAGTCGACAAACGGTCAGGGCGCTTTCCAAAATCCAGGTCCTTCCCCAGCCGGGCCAGCTCGTTGTACCTCATCACTGTAGCCTTGAACGTTTCGGCAGGCATTTTCATCTTCTCCGCCAGCTCTTCAAGTGTGTTCGCTATTACCGATACTTTTTCGGTCTCTCGCCGGATTTTTTCAGTCGCCACAAGGATTTTCCCAAGACCAAGACCATGATACGGTATCTCTTCAGGATATTTGGAGTCGAACACCTGCCAGGCTGTCCTGCCGGGTTGTCGCTGGACGGCGTTGGTGTAACTCTGAACAGGCACGTCTTCGTTTTGAAACCGCTCGCCCAGGAGGTTTACCTGTAGAAACGCGGAGTTAATCATGGGGCCGGCGGGACCATGGATTATCGGGGCGTGAGGTGCCGGCTCCATCACCGCACCAATCCACATAGCCATCTGGTGCCCGTCGCCGGTAGACGTTCTCGTCGCAGATGCCAGATATGCCACCTGGGGACAGTATTTCGCCACCATTTCGGCGTTATACCCGTAATCGCCCGTGCATAATATCACGGCTTTTTTGGCGTTGAACTGTATATATTCACCGGTGGCATTTTGAGCAATAATGCCAGTGATCCGGTCTTTTCGCTTTCTGAGGAGTTGCCTGGCTCTGGTCTTAAAATAAGCGACGACGCCCTTCTTCAAAGCGTTGTCCAGCAGACATTTAGCGACAAGGCGTTCACTATCGTATTGGTGAGTGACCAAGTACTGCGGATAGTATTCAGTGGCATTATTAAAAGCAGGCAGGGGCGGATATTGGGGTATAATAACCCGGAGTTTGGCAGCGTCTGTCATATCCATCAGCCAATCTGCGGTTTTACCACTCCCCTCAGCCCACATCCTGATCAGTCTTTGATTAGGCTTGTTGGCTCCGTATTTCATCAGGTTTAGAATAACCTCGTCTTTATCAATTTCAATCCCCAGTTTTTTCTGGAGGCGGCTACCGATGAAGGCATTATCGTGGCCGCGAGCCTGATATATAGCCGTCTTTTCTATCAGGATGGTCTTGGCCCCTGCCTCTCTCGCCGAAAGCGCGGCGCTCAACCCGGCCATTCCGGCACCAACTACCACTACTTCAGTATCTATTTGTTCCTTGATATCGCTGGCCGGAATCGGTTCTGGTGGCGTCTCAAAGCTGTATTTACTCTCCTGAACCATGTCCTTCCGCCTTCGGATTGGCGGCGCGACCCTGGGAGGTAGACTCCCTACCTCTATTTGAGGTACTTCGCTGTTTAAACCTGTTGTTTTCATCTAAATTCCCCTGTTCATTACAAGCGGTAATACTTGATTTATCTTCACCCCGGAAATATAGATTTCCAGTATATCATATATTATCCATTTTTGTATAAAAGCTCTCGACTTTTATGTTTGAAGTTACCCAGAGTGCTCATCCCACATTCTTTCCGATAGGCTATGCGAGCGACTATATTACCAGCCTCGATGGCAGCTACTATCACCCCGGACTTACTGCAGTCACCGACAGCATAGACTTCAGTAACTTTTTCTTTCAGACTGTCAGTAAATCCGGTATTTTCTGACGACAGTAAGGCACAAATGATACTGTCCGCCTTAATGGTTTTCTCTACACCGTAACTCGTTGTAATAGTCAAACCTTTAGCGGTAATTTCATGATATTTAACGTTCATCAACGTCGTAACGCCATGTGCCTGGCAGTAGATTATAGCCCCGGGTTTTATAAAATCTGGTAGATTGAGGGCCAGATTTTCTTCCGGATCTTCATCCACGAGTGTTTTCAATCTGTTTTTCCGAGACTAGTGTTTTGAGGAAAGAATCGTCTTCTTTTACACCTAAGCTGTGGTGAAATGCGGGACAATAATATTCATTGCCGTAGAACTGATAATAGGGCTCCTTGTTAACGATAAACCTTGCACTACAGTTATCACAGCGGTAACACCTGGGTAATCTGTCGCATCACTTAGAAAAATATATACCGGATGGGGGTATTGACAGGCCAGATTTTAGAATGTAAAATATGGACGATAAAACTACTGATATAGTACTAATCATACATTAAAAAAAGAATATCCGGGTCATTTCTCTCAAGTGGGAACACACAGGGAGTGACTTTCAGGTGTTACGACAAACGGTAATGCCTCCTCTGGAAAAGGAGAAACGTAAAACCAGTTGTAGCCAGGCACCTTCTATAAGGTGTTTTTTAACTCATTATATAGTAGCTTGTTTTTCCCTACTTATTCAACGATTGGGTAAATTTAAATAGCGTTATAACTGAGTGTATATAACGGTTTTGGAGTGGGACCGGTTCTGTTCAGGCAGGGATGCCTATACCGGTTGTTGAAGAATTAGAATCTCTTCGGCTTAGCTCCCCGGCATAGGTTTCCCTGCCCCGGCAGAACTGAAGCGAAAGGAGTGCACATGGATGTTTTTGAGTTAAGAACGCCCGAACTGACTCGAAGGGATTTCATCAAGATAGCCGGCGCTTCGCTGGTCCTTTTAGGGCTGAGCCAGGCGCTGACTCCCAGAGTAGTAAAAGCCCTGGAGAAATCCGCGGGTAAACCGGCGGTAATCTGGCTGGAAGGGCAGGACTGCGCCGGCTGCGTGGAGTCGTTCCTCAACAGCCTGGAACCACCGGCCTCCTCTTTGCTCCTCGATAGTATCTCATTACGCTATAACGAGACGGCGATGGCAGCCTCCGGTCATCAGGCCGAAGAAGCCCTGGCGAAGACCATTGTCGAGGGCGGCTATATCCTCGTCATCGAAGGCGCCATTCCTCTAGCCGAGGACGGACTTTTCTGCACCATCGGGGGCAAGCCTTTTAAGGATATTGTACGCGAATCGGCGAAGAATGCCGCGGCCATCATCTGCGTCGGTTCCTGCGCTACCTATGGTGGCATACCCCGTTCCGGTCCCACGGACGCCGTTGGTTATCTCTACCGCGGCACGCAGCGGCACCACTATTATGACGATGTCGGCAAGAAACCGGTTATCAATCTGCCTACCTGCCCGGTGCATCCCGAGCGCCTGGTGGCGGTCATCATCCATTACCTCACCTTCGGTACTATTCCCGAACTGGATTCTTTCCAGAGACCGCTGGCTTTCTACAAATACAACCAGCACGAAAACTGCGAGAGGCGGGCCCACTTCGAGGCCGGGCGTTTCGTTACCGACTGGTCGGACCCGGACCAGCAGGGCTGGTGCCTTTACATGAAAGGCTGCAAGGGCCCCTGGGCCAATCAGGACTGCTGGAAACGGCTCTGGAACGGCCGCACCAACTACTGCATCCAGGCCAATATTCCCTGCGTGGCGTGCTCCGAGCCGGAGTTTTACGAATCGGTCAGCCCCATGTACGAACGCCGGTTCGATGTCGAGCTGCCGGGCATCGGCAGGATTGATATTGACAAGGTGATGTTGACGATAGGCGGCGCCGTAGCGGCCGGTGTCGGTCTGGACATGGCGGTGAGTCGGGCAGTCGGACGCTGGAAGGACGCATCCGCCCGGAAGGACGAAAACCAATCGGGGAAGGAGAGCTAGAACATGGCACAGCGTATTGTTATTGACCCCATCACGCGTATTGAAGGACACCTGAAAATAGAGGTGGAGGTCGAGAACGGGGTGGTCAAAAACGCCTGGTCGGCCGGCACGATGGCACGCGGCTGGGAAGTACTCCTGCGCGATCGCCATCCCCAGGATGCCCCTTATATTACCAGCCGGGTCTGCGGCGTCTGCGAAGGCGTGCACGCCATCGCTTCGTCGTTTGCGCTGGACCAGGCTTATGATATCGATGTTCCCGAAGCCGGTCGCATCATGCGCAACCTGTTCTGCGGCGGCCTTTATATGCACGACCACTTTATCCACTTTTACGTTCTCTCGGCGCTGGACTACCTGGATATCATGGCTGTGGCCGGGTACAAAGGGAACGACCCCGGACTGGTGGCGCTCAGGGACAAGATAGTTTCCCTTGTCCAGAGCGGTGACACATCGCCGTTCACACCGCGTTACGAGCCGGATGAGTACTGCGTCAACGACCCCGAGACGGTGACGACGCTGGTATCGCATTACCTCAAAGCGGTGGAACTCAAAGCCAAGTCCCAGAAAATGCTGAATTTCCTGACCGGGATTCAACCGCACCCCAATACGATTACCGTCGGCGGCTGCACCGCCACGCCGTCGCGTGACGAGCTTTACGAACTCCGCACTCTCTGGCAGGAGCAGGTCGACTTCGTGAATAATGTCTACCTGCCCGATGTTATCGCGGTGGGTACCGGCCCCCTGCTCCCGCTGGCTATAGCGGGGCTGGGCGGCACCGACGGCAATTACCTCTGCTACCCGATGTTCCCGCAGGAAGCGGCCACAGGCCGGGCGGACTACGCCCTCGGCGGGAGTAACCCACTCGTCGGCGGGGGAGCCATTCTCGGCGGCGATATCGGCAATGCACAGCCGCTGGACTTCGGCCGTATTACCGAGTCGGTAGCCCACTCCTGGTACAACTATCCTGCCGGCGTCGACAGCCTGCACCCCAGTGTCGGCGTCACCGAGTTCAACGTTAGAAAGGACGGGGCCTACTCTTTCGTCAAAGCGCCCCGCTACAACGGCCAGCCGATGGAGGTGGGACCCCTGGCCCGCGGCCTGGTCAACCAGTACCCGGCCCTCATGGACCTGGTCAAGGCCGGGGCCAAGCCCGGAGCCGTCGCCAGGCACTTTTGCCGCGCTGTAGAATCCAAACTGGTCGGCGAGGCCGGATTGGCTTGGGTAGACAGGCTGACATCGCTGGCCACCGCCGGGCCTGTCATCGGTATGGCTGACAAAGCCGTGCCCCGCTCGGCCACCGGTATGGGTGCCTGGGATGCGCCGCGCGGTGCGCTGGGACACTGGGTGCAGATTGAAGACCACCGCATCAAAAATTACCAGCTGGTGGTACCCAGCACCTGGAACGCTTCACCACGCGATGAAAAACAGGTGCGCGGCCCTTACGAGCAGTCCCTTATCGGCGCACCCGTGCCCGATGTGGAAAACCCGATTAACCTGGTGCGGATAATCCGCTCTTTCGACCCGTGCCTGGCCTGCGGCATACATCTCATCGACCCGGAAACCAACGACATTAAAATCTTCGAGGTTAGATAGGGGGTATAAGATGGCAGTTACGACCAGTAAGAGACACCCGCTGTCCTATCGCATTCTTCACGAACTAATCATGGTATCGATTGTCATCCTGGTTATTACCGGCTTCTATATCCATCGTCCCTTCGTGGGTGGCGCCGGCTTTTTAATGACGCTGACACGCGGGGTGCATTTCTTCTTTGCCGGAATCCTGATAGTTACTTTCATAGCCCGCGTCGTGGTGCTGTTTGCGGGCAAAGACCGCGACTGGCGTTCCTTTATCCCCACCGCCTCCGATTTCAAGCTCTTACCCTCGGTAATCAACTACTACGCCTATGCCGGTAAAGAACCGGATATCAAGAAAAAATATAATCCCCTCCAGATGATTTCCTATTGCCTGGCTTTTGTTTTGATACTGTTTCAGATTCTTTCCGGCCTGGCGCTGAAATTCCCCGATAACCCGGCTATCAGCTGGTTCAACTACGGTTTCTTGAATAACGAAATAGAAGCCAGAATAGCCCATTTCGTGGTTACCTGGCTGTTTGTCATGTTCCTGATGATACATGTTTACCTGACTATCCGTGAGAAGTTCGCCGAAATGAAAGAAATGCACCTTCTTTCCGAGGTCGAAGATGCCGAGGAAAGCAAAGAATCCGCCAGGGAGACAGCAGTTGACTGAAGAAAATCGACCGGAGACAACATTAATACTGGGTGTGGGCAATATCATCATGGGCGATGAGGGCTTCGGCGTCCACGTCGCCGGTCAGCTAAAAAACGCCGAACTCGGCGATGATATAAGGGTAGAGGAAGGGGGCGTCGGCGGTTTTAACCTGCTGGGACTGCTGGAAGGGGTTAAACGGGTAATCGTAGTGGATGTCATGAATACGGATATACCGCCGGGAGAAGTGCTCTTTTTCAAGCCGGGACCCGATTTCAGCGAGCCGGGCAAGCGGATTGTCTCCTTCCACCAGGTGGGCGTCCTCGAACTGGTGCAGATGTGGGGCCTGCTCGGCTATCAAGCCGAAGTATTTTTCCTGGTTACCCGGCCGCAGCGCCTGGAATGGAGCACCGAGCTATCGCCGGCGGTAGACCTGGCAGCGGCCAAAGCGGTTGATTTGATTAAAGGACTCGTTAAAAATAAGTTCGCCGGACTTGAAAGGAGCGCGTTATGTTCTTCGTAACTTTTATCGTGGCTTTCGTTTTAATCCTGCTAGCGGCCATTTTATTCGGCAGGGGGCTGGTGATACTGTATCAGAAAAGAAACGTAAGGGCACGCGGGATAATCAGTACCGGCTTCATGTTCGGGCTTTTAGGTATCGTGGCCGCCGCTATTATTTTTAATGTATTTAATATTTAAATATCTTAACGCTACCGTCTCAATCCAGTATTAGTAAACTCACCTCCCCCGAATTAATTTATAGTCTGTTGATTTCCAGCGTACTTTTTGTTTTTCTCATCATTTCTCTCCCCGGCCTGGCAATTCTCTTTTGTGCGGTATCTTTAGTCGCTCTGACTTCTCCGAAATTCCCAAAATACTAAAATGTTAACGTCCGTGCAGATAAAAAGCCTGCGCCCTCGAACCAGCGGTGCAGGCGCACGCTTTTATTCAGGCTATCAGACGGCGTTTATTCGATTATCTCAATCTGTGACAAGTCCTCTACCCAGAGGCTGGCTCCACCGAAACCGTTGAGGTCTAATTTTCCGGGGCAATCAGTGAAAAACCTGTCTTGACTTCCAACGGCACGTCCAGGGCGAGATATTTATCGCTGGCGGCGTCGTAGGCCGGCCATTCCACCAGACCGGGGACGGACGGATTCCCGGTACGGGCGAATTGCGTCCACATCTGCATTATGTATTCGGAGAGCTGCCAGTCCGCTTCGCCCAGTCCGGGGTCGCTGTTCTTAGCCCCGGACGACGGCGCCATTATCTCCAGCATCGTCCCTTCACCTCTGAAATGAGCCAGCGGCAGGGGAGGATCAAGGCGGGTGGCGATGACCAGATGCATACGGGGCGGCAGGTGTTCCAGAAAGAAGGTAACGCCAGAATGTACAGGCTCGGACTGGATAAAATGGTAGTCGTCGAGGATCAGGAGGGAGTCCTGCTCGATACCTGCAAGGTCGTTAATCAAGGGTGTTAGAACGGACTCGACTGGCATGGGCTGACTGGCGTGCAGCAGCTCCAGGGTCATCCCCCCGATATCAGGCTGGAGCGTTCGCAGGGCGGCGATGAAATATTCCCAGAACCGGCGGGGGTCGTCATCGGCTTCTTCCAGTGACAGCCAGGCGGTGGGAGACAGGCGGCTTGCTTTCACGAATCCATTCACTGAGTAAGGTCGTCTTGCCGAAACCGGC
>CAYNDI010000013.1:5710-12916 GCA_964395955.1 uncultured Dehalococcoidaceae bacterium | reverse complement strand
ATACCAATGTTTACCCACATTTCTTTGGCATAGTTCTGGAACTCCGTCCATAGCCGTTTCCTCTCGGCATCGTTTATCGTCGTGACGGCTTCATGGTAAAGCTTGTCCGCTACCGGATCATTCCCGCCGGTGTGTACGCCCGTCGAGGTATACATGTTGGCGCAGTAATAAATATTATCGAACACGCTTGTCCATGCGAAGGGGAAAATACCGCCGATAGCCGGAGAATTCGGGTCCGTCTGTCTGACAAGGAAGAGACCGGCCCACACCATACCGTCAATAACCTCTATCTTAATATCAATGCCGACCTTAACCCAGTAGTTTTGTAGCGCCAGAGCAAAATCGTCAGCTTTACTCGAGATGAAATATTTAATCGTTGGGTCGGGGAAGGCATCGGGATAGCCGGCTTCTTCAAGTAACCTCCGGGCAAGCTCCGGGTCATACGGATCGGGCTTCCAGCTCGGGTCCCAGCCCCAGCTGCCTTCGGACATAAACCATCGACCGCCCGGTCTGGCCAGGCCCTTCCAGAGCGTGTCGCACAGTTCCTGGCGGTTGATGGCATAAGACATGGCCTGGCGGACTCGTATATCCGATGTCGGCCCGTCCGTCATCCACGTACCCGGGAAACTGAGAGTGATTATCAAAGGAAGCCCGATTATTTCGGTGCGCCATCCTTCTTCCATCATGGCAACGGTCCAGTCAGCCGAGAGAAGGAGAGCCATGTCAACCTCACCGCTCTTGAGCGCGGCCACGCGCGTGTATTCCTCCGGCACCAGATACTCCCGGACGTATTTGTAAGCGGGAACCTGGCGCCAGTGCCCGGTGTTGGCCTCCAATAAAACACTCGCCGCGGGGACATGCTCGACGAATTTCCACGACCCGGAACCTATGGGATGCCTATTGAACTCTTCCGGCCCTACCGAATTGAAATAGTCCCTGGGCAGTATTGGTGTATTCGCGAAAGCGTTTATCAGCGATGGCTCGAGCGTGTTGGTCCTGTATATAAAAGTATAGTCGTCCGGCACTTCGGTGGAACGAAGGTTATTACGTAGATACCCCGACCAGGGATTGGTTGATTCTTGAGAAGCCAGACGATCGATTGAAAACTTGACATCTTGAGCTGTCAGGGGGTCGCCATTATGGAACTTGATGTCATCCCGGATGTGGAAAGTCCAGGAGTTTCCGTCTTCACTGATTTCCCAGTGTTTAGCAACAGAACCTGTGTAGTTACCGTTTTCGTCCCATGTAATCAGGGGATCGAACAGGCAGGCGCCCCAGGAGGCCATTATGGAGATAAGGTCTACTGATTCGGATGGGAAAGCACTCATGGCGACCGTAATTGTTCCGTATGGGGTAACAGGCTTGTCCGGGGCAGACGTTTTCGGCAACTCGGCAGTTACCGCTGGTGTTTCGGATTCCGAAGGTCCGGTTGATTCTACCGGTGTGGTCGCGGAAGGAGTAGTTAGTAACGTTGTGCTCTGTTCTGGTTCTACCGGCTGTCCACAACTGATAAAAATAAAGCTAGCCACAAGTAGAAGGATTAATGAGATGATTTGTAGTCTCTTCATTAAGCTTATATCTTACAATACTCCCGATATATTTACTGGTTGATTCAGGTAAGTCTATTATAGTGTAATCATCATATTTATCAAAGGCAAGAGGAAAATTATAGAAACGACGAAGTGGATTGTCTTTCTAAAGGTAAATAATCAATGGAATTTTAATAGAATCCTTGCATGCCCCCAAAAGGAAGTCCTTTTAGCAGGGCTATTATATACCGAATGTCGAATATGAACAAGACATAACCTTATTGTCGCCATAAAGCCGAAGCCACCTTTTAAACCTGTCTTCCAGGTGGCGGCTTCTCATCAAGGGTCTGATATCCATGTCTCAAATGAACCTCTCAATGGTTCGTCTGTGTTTCTGGTGGATACGTGGGAGAGGCGAACTCCACATGAAACAATTTTATATTTCAGGTAGAGATTGGTTGAGTGTAAATACCGAAGCTTTGTGTGTTGAAAGAGGCATCACCCTGAGTAATATTCACCTCATTTCCCGCGCTTATCACGACGGTGTTCATTCTGGTAATCATCCGGATAGAATATCTGGGGATGGAAAAGTAGGTATAACATCGAGCCGAAACAGGGGATTATCAATACTACTATTACCCAAGGCGGCTTGTGTCCCCCAAAGACTTTCTGTCTGGACGCCAGGTCATTGAGCAAAATCCCGGCCAGTATCCAGTGCACTATGCCAAACAGGATAATCCTGATAACCCATTCGGGATTCATACTATTATTACCCGCCTCAAATTTCCAGCCATATAATTATATCAATAAAGACTTCTGATATGCTTCATGAGTCTCGTTAATAAACGGCGTCAACCTTATTTTCCGTTTTTCCGGTCGGCTCTGGATTCTTCAAGCTCCCGGCATTTTATTTGTTGGTCGCGTAACCTCGCCACAAGGTAGCCGATGACTCCCGCGAATATGGTAAAAATTGCCATCCTGAGCAGGGGATCAGGATAGGGAGAGATAAAAAAAGCACGGGGCAGGAAGATAACGAAGCTTACCAGCGTGATGATAATCGCCCCTCTTACCCGGGCAGTATAACCGGCATAGATTATCGGTGCCAGGAATAACAGGCGGTGTATATCATGGACTCCGTAGAAGAAGTTCCTGCGCAGGGCTTCCCAGGCAGCCCAGTCGACCAATTCGCCGAAATAGTAGAATAGAGTACAGAATACCATGAGCAGAGGTATGATAAATGGTTTGTAATTGATCGTTTTCATCTATATATCCTTACTTGAACCAATTGTTTTACTCCTGTTGGTATTTCGATACCACCACACCTCCTTCGTATCAAGCTTTAAATGTATAACCGGACAATTGGGGATTACAACCTTACGTTCGTTGCCAAGCGCGTAGACAACTCCCTGCCTGTAGTAGCCGACCTTTTGCCACTCTTTCACAATGCCTTCACCTCCGCTGCTTTTTCACGGGGTGTAATCGGCAGGAACCGGTGTGCCAGCCAGATAACGAGTAAGGCATCGGCGACCAGACCTACGGATATGGCAAATTCCATCCAGTGAGGGAAGTACACGTAGCCCGGACGCATGCCCAGAGCCAGTAAACTTACGTTGAACCGATTGAACATCAATCCGATGATGACCAGCACCGATGTCCAGAAAACGGCATTACGGTTCTGCCTGATACCGGGCATCGAGAACAGGATGACGGGTGAGATGACCCCGATGATAATTTCACCCCACCACAGCAGGTTATAGGGATAGGCGGTAAAGATGAGTCCCAGTTCCCCCACCGCGGTCAGTTCAATCAGTTTCAACAGCAGGTAAATACCCAGTATGTAGGGAATCACCCTGGCTAAACCGCTCAACACATTAATATCCAGCCTGTGCCCGAAGGCTCTCGTGCTGAGGGTCGACTCGAAGATAACCATGGCGGGTCCCACAGCTATGGCCGAAGTGAGGAACAATATCGGCAGTATCGGGGTGTACCACATGGCGTGCAGCGCTTCCGGCATCATCAGCAGCATCGATCCCAGCGAAGACTGGTGTAGCGTTGACAGCACAACCCCGGCTATAACCAGGGGAATCTGTATCGCCCGGATAATACGCAGCGGTATGTGCCAGTTGAACCGCTCGAATACCGCCGGGCTGAACTCGAGTGCCAGCACCGCTGTATAGAACATGACGCACATACCCACTTCAAACAGCGGCGAATGGATGTTCCAGTTGATCATGATGTGCCAGATGTACCAGGGCTGCCCCAGGT
This sequence comes from uncultured Dehalococcoidaceae bacterium, assembly GCA_964395955.1. Lineage (GTDB taxonomy): Bacteria > Chloroflexota > Dehalococcoidia > Dehalococcoidales > RBG-16-60-22 > CAYVPT01. The sequence goes on along the minus strand of CAYNDI010000013.1, from coordinate 9,122 downwards.
CGACCAGCAGAGCCAGGATTACCAGCGTGTAGCCCAGAAAGGCGGTCAGTACGGCCGGTCTTACCACAGAATGATACTTTTTCAGGTTGAAGATGTAGACGGCACCCGCCAGAGTAAAGCCGCCGGCGGCCAGGGCCACGCCGCAGTAAAGGTCAAAGCTTATCCACAGTCCCCAGGGACGGCCGTCACTCAAATTACTTATAGCACCCAGCCCGTAGATATACCGATAAATCATTACCGCCAGACCAAGGACAACCAGGATGCTTAAAACAAAGGTGCCGACCGGAAATGAACGCTTTCCCGGCATCATTTCGTCACCTCCTCTTTCTCCCTGGCTTTTTCGCGGCTGACCCGGTCACGCCTTTTCACAAGCCAGTAGATACCGGACATAGCCGCCGCCACTCCCAGGAGCACCGGCGGAACGGCGCCCATGGCGCGTTCGGCGTCGAGGGTTACCGGCTCGGAACCGAGAGTTGGGAGTCCCAGCAATTCAAAGGGAACCGGAGATAAATACAGCCATGATGTGCCGCCCACCTCGTTCTCTCCGTAGATGTGGTTTACATATTTACCGGGAGAAGCATTGATACGCTCCCTGGCTTCGGCAATTAGTTCTTCCCGCTCCCCCAGCTTGAGTGCGTTGGTAGGGCAGGTCTTGACACAGGCCGGCTCCAGTCCTGCGCCCAGGCGGTCGGCGCAGAAGGTGCACTTCCGAATCCAGGGCAGCGGGCTATCCCACTCGAAGGTCGGTATACCGAAGGGACAGGCAACCATGCAGTAGCGGCAGCCGAAGCACTTGGTATCGTCATAGAGTACCGGCCCTTCCGGTGTCTTCTGTAGAGCGCCTACCGGGCAGGCTGCCACGCAGGCCGGATGCTCGCAATGCATGCACTGGAGCTTGGTAAAGACCCAGTGAAACTCCCCGTTATGTTCCAGTTCCGTAAAGCGTATCTTCGTCCAGGTGCGGGCGGATAACTGGGGCGGATTCTCATAACTCCCCCGGTTCTTCGAATTCACTCCGTTTTCTTCGGTAGGTATGAACTCATCATTTTCATTCCACTGCTTGCACGCCACCTGACATCCCCGGCATCCGATGCATCTATTAGCGTCGAAAAGCACAGCTACAGTCATCTCATCTCCTCTTTCAACGAGAATTAGTCATGAGAATAAAAGGAGGAACAGCGGGGGTAAATTCCCCGTTGCCGCTCCTTTTCCTCGCTGTTTTGTATGCGTTCATTTATTTTCCATGGTCATCTACTTGGCTTCCACAACCGCTTTCTTTTCTTTCTCCCGGGCAACTCTTCTGGCGCGGGCCTCCTTGACGGCGGCGTAGAGACCGCCGATATTCAGATACCAGACGAAAGCCACCGGGAAGAGGATGATGGGTATTGCCACTACCAGCGCCACGATAATCTGCCATTGCATTGTTCTTACCTCCTTTCTAATCTTGTTTCCACCTCCAGCTTACTCCCGCGGTGGTAAATCCAGCTTCCGCTGTGATGCTTAATAACAATTTCAAAACCTAGGTATTAACACCTATTTGACCCGGTTCCGCATTAAGTAATTACGACGATTGAGGACTTTGCTAGCAAGGTGTATGATAAAGACAGCAAATCAATGAGATAATTATGGGTAAAATTAAAATCCTGATAGCTGATGACCATGCCGTAGTACGGGAGGGTACCCGTCAGATTCTGGAGCAGGAATCAGACCTGGACGTGGTAGCTGAGGCGGCCGATGGGGAAGAGGCGGTGAGACTGGCCGGCAGCTCCAGTCCGGATGTTGCCATCCTCGATATCGCCATGCCTAAAGTCGACGGCATCGAAGCCACCAGACAAATCAAGGCGCTCTACCCCGCCATCGCGGTACTTATACTATCTGCCTATGACGATGACCAGTTCGTCTTCGGACTCCTTGAAGCCGGAGCGGCCGGCTATCTACTGAAAAGCGTCAGGGGTCGCGAACTTGTCGAGGCCGTGCGACAGGTATATGCCGGGGAATCGGTCCTCCACCCGGCGATTGCCCGCAAGGTTCTCAACCGTTTCACACCTTCAGGCGGAAAACCAGCCAGCCAGGAGTCACCGAAGGTCCTGAGTGAGCGGGAGACGGAGGTTCTCCAGCTGGCAACCCGCGGTTTGAGCAACCAGCAGATTGCCGATAAACTTTTCCTCAGCCTGCGTACTGTGCAGGCTCATCTGGGACATATCTTTAACAAACTGCAGGTCAGCTCCCGGACTGAAGCTGTAGTACGCGCCCTGAAAGAAGGCTGGGTTACCCTTGATGACGTGTCCTGAGAATCAGCGGCGATGAAATATCCAGGTATGTCTGTGATTCGCTACCTAATAACAGGGTTAATAAAGGGCTTTCGCAGGCCGGGATTCTGGTTTATCCTGGCTATTCTTGTGTTGATTACATTGCCCCACTACGAAGAAGCCCTGGCGCATCCGGCTTTCCTGAGTCAGCTAACCGCGAATTTCGGTCTGGACAGACATGCCTTCGAAAGAATCCTCTACCTGGCACCGATAGTGTGGGCCGGTTTCCTGTTCGGGTGGCGGGGGGCTTTAGTTACTTCACTGGTAGCTCTCGGCTGCATGCTGCCGCGGGCGATATTTATTTCAGAATATTCGATGGATGCGCTTTTTGAAACCGGTGCCGTTTTCATCATTGGCAACGTACTGGCTATAAGTTTCGCATCGCTGAGGAAAGAACGGGATTATAGAATCAAGCTGGAGGCAGCCAGGGAGGAGCAGCAAAAAATTGCCGAAGAACTCAGAATAACGCAGCGGAACCTGCGTTTCTATTTGCAGCAGGCTACCAGGGCCCAGGAGGAGGAAAGAAAGCGTATCTCCCATGAGCTCCACGACGACACTATCCAGGCTCTGGTGGTGCTTTCAAGGCAGTTAGATGCCCTCGCCTTAACAAAGGAAGGCCTATCCGAAGAGAATCGTCTCCGCCTGGAGGAGCTATGGCAGCAGACCGATAGTATTTTACGAGGCGTCCGGCGCCTGAGCCAGGACCTGCGACCGGCAGCTTTAGACCGCCTCGGACTGTTACCAGCACTGGAGTGGCTGGCCTCTAACGTAACCGAATACTCGGGAATACCGACCGAGGTCAATGTCACGGGTGAAGAGCGACGTCTTTCGGAAGAAGCAGCGATAGCTCTCTTCCGCATCACTCAGGAAGCCCTGAGAAACGTATGGCGACACTCCGGTGCTACCAAAGCCGAAATTGCAGTTGAGTTCTGCGAGGGCAAGACGAGAATAACCGTTAAAGATAACGGGAAGGGTTTTCACCTGCCTGAAAACATAGGAGATATTGCCAAAGACGGTAAACTCGGTCTGGCCGGAATGCAGGAACGAGCCCAGTTGGCCGGCGGTATGCTAACGGTCCAATCGCAACCGGATAAAGGGACGAG
>CAYNDI010000013.1:0-5610 GCA_964395955.1 uncultured Dehalococcoidaceae bacterium | reverse complement strand
GTGAACAAGACCCTGCCCTTTCACTGGCTCCGTGCCTAATAACAGGCTCTTTACCAGCCAGCGCCTTGGCGAACTACCGGTCTTTACTACTATAATGCCCGTTACTACGACCCGTTGAATAATAAATCCCACAGATGTTACCTTGCTTATAACCGGTATAATAAGGCCCCGACGGTTGTTCCACAAGAGACTAAAGGCAACAGCTATTGATAAAGGGTACTATTATCAATACAACGAGAAGTGGTTGTACAAACGTGGTGTTAATCAGATTAGTATTCCGGTCAGATTTCCATGATAAAATCGCTTTGATTGTTTTAAAGCGGCCAGTTTTTTTCGGGCTGCATTCCAAGTTCTTCCAGGGCTTTGCTATAGAGTTTCCGGCAACATAATCTCAGTTGACGGCGCTCTTCTTCGGTCAGGCAGGATACTATCCTGGAAATCTTTTCTCGCTTAATTGCTTGATGGCTGGCTTTTATTCCCTTTTCAGTCAGTAATATTCTTACCCGGTTCTTTTGCTTCAAGTCCTTAACCTTTTTCACCAGTCCCTGCTTTTCCATCCTTGAAAGGATCTCAGAAATAGTATTGATTTTACGAAACGACATCTGCACTATCTGGGCAGGTGTCGCCTCATCACCGAGAGTATGAATAATACTTAAAACAGAACCTTGACTGCGGTTGATATTATATTTTGATAGTTCCTGCTTTCTGGCTTTATCCATCGCTTCGAAAACTTGTAGTATCCATGCCCAGATGTTATCGCTGTTATATTTTAACCCATCATTTACCATTTTCTTTCTACCCATACAAACTTCATTTCATAAAATCAGATTAACTGAACTCAACAAACGGTACTGGAATACATTATGTTGCCGGGTACCTGACTGATTTATTATAACAGAACCTTAACGAATAATCTTAACAAACTCATCAAGGGCGGAACAAACCACCTGCTAAGACACTATGTGTCGTATTGACAGACGACACAAAAATGTTATACATTAAAGAACTTACTATAGTTTTTCGTATACGAACTTCTTATAGTAAGAGGTTTTTAGAGCCAGGCATTATTCAACAGGATATCAGATAAATTAAGTAGTGAATTATAACAGGCTAATGAAATAAGAATAGGTAATTAAAATCAAGGAGGTCTCAAACTGAAATGGAAGTTATAAAGACGCAGGATGGATATGTCTCCGGGACGGTGCTGGGAGAACTCGGTAACGAGGTATATATGTTCCGTGGCATTCCTTACGCCGCACCGCCGGTAGGAGACTTGCGCTGGAAACCGCCGCAACCGGCAGAGCCCTGGGATGGTATCCGGGATTGCACGGAGTTCAGCGCCATTTCTCCACAGACTATCATGCCAGGTATATCCGTAGGGCTTCCCCAGAGCGAAGATTGCCTTTACCTGAACGTGATAACTCCTGCCCGTCAGCTGGATGAAAAACTACCCGTCATGGTCTGGATGCACGGCGGCGGCTACAATATGGGCTGCGGCAACGACAGGATATGGAACAACTACCGCCTGCCGCAATACGGTGTTGTGGTAGTAACCCTGAATCACAGACTCGGCCCGATTGGGCTGCTCGCCCATCCCGCTCTCTCTAAAGAATCACCCGAACATGTCTCCGGTAACTACCTGTTCCTTGATCTTATCGCTTCGCTGGAGTGGATACAGAGGAATATAGCGGCTTTCGGCGGCGATCCGGATAACGTCACTATTTTCGGGGAGTCCGGCGGCGGGGCCAAGGTATCTATGATGATGGCATCACCACTGGCGAAGGGACTGTTCCACCGGGCTATTTGCGAGAGCGGCACAGCAGCGGCTTTCTTCCCCGGTAAGCCACTGGCAGAGATGGAAAAGAAAGGGGAAATCCTCTTTGAAAAGCTGAGAATCGGCTCCAGCAATAACATACTGGAACAGGCTCGAGCGTTATCTTTTGAAAAGATTATACAGGCCAGCCAGTCAATGGAAGCGCCCCGTGATCCGAAGGCTAGTCCGGAGCCCGTTTGGGACGCAGCCGTGGACGGGGTGATTCTACCGCAAATTCCGACCGACAGCTTTAAATCAGGTTCCTGCAACGCCGTACCACTTATCGCGGTTGCCAACCTTGGAGAACTGACCGGTCCCGGCCCGCTGATTATACCCTGGCTTGTTCCCGCCTACATCAGAATGTTGGAAGCCGTTAAAAAGCAGGGGCATAACGGGTATGCTTGCATTTTTGATCAGGTACCCGCCGGCTGGAAGAAGGAAGGCTGCGTTTCAGTTCATTCTATCGAGCTTCCCTACGTCTTCGGTGACTGGGATGATTCCACGGGTTGGTGGAAGTCTGTATACGCGCTGACGCAGCAGGCAGGCGTTAAAACCGCCGACCCCGGCCTTGACGCGACTGATAGGATAATTTCCGAGGCAGTAATGGGTCTGTGGGCAGGATTCGCCAGGACCGGAAAACCACAAGCGGCTGGAGAGCCGGATTGGCCGGCCTACACCACTTTTAACGATGAGTATTTATATATAAACGAAACGCTTGAAGTAAAAACCGGTTACTCTGAAATACCAAAGCAAGGACTGAAAGAATAATATTATCAGACACCTTTGTCTGAATGTAGTCGGCGCAAGTGGTGCAATCAGGCCTTGAATGATGATGTTCGTTTAATGATTAGACTGATGCACGAGGCAACGAATCCAGATTATCATGTGTTCCATTTATAGCTGCTTTTGCCTTCGGACTTATTTCTGGATGATGCGCCGGGAATTTCGTCTCAAGAGTGTTTTTGATAACACTTGTAATCTCGCTGATTTTAAGTCCCTGCCGGACATCACGTTATCTAACCCGGATACCGGTGTTCCACAATAGCTCTGCCCCAATCCACTCCTTACCGTCAACAATACCGTTCTTTTGCATCGCATCACCTTTTGGGGGTCTCCCTGCAATTGCGGAGTAGTCGATTCGCCGGTAAAAGTGGTAGTATTACTTAAGCCGCAGCGGAGGTCTTTACCTCTGCTGACAGGCGTATTATTGTTGCGACATGAAGGAGGCGGATATGAAGCCGAAAACACTGGACTTTTCTATCTTTGAAAGGTTCAATTTTGAGAGGAAGCCTGTGGGCATCAAGTACCTGCCGTACAAGCCGGATGGCATCGAACGGCTCCAGAAAAGCCTGTATTTTTGCCAGATGTTCAAGGAAGCGCAGACCAGCCAGCCGTTCTATGTCCAGAAGGAAGACTTTCACTGTACCGAACCGTTGACACTGGGTATGGAAGACCCCAGCCCGATTCTGTTAAGCGGGATGGTCGGGGAAATGGACGACCTTTATGATGAACTGCGCGCCAACCAGAAAATCTACCAGCTGGTCCCCCGGATGCTGAGAGGCTCGGTCAAGACCGTGACGTTCGCCTCGATTGACCAGATGGAATTTGATCCGGATGTACTGGTCATTACCGCGGATAACGTGGACCAGGCGCGTATCATTATGCGCGCGCTCGTGTACTCCACCGGCGAGACCTGGGGTTCCAGGGGTACTCCGGTGCTGGCCTGCTCGTGGCTGTATGTCTATCCGTACCTGAGCGGCGAGGTCAACTACACCATCACCGGCATGAGCATGGGGATGCAAACATTAAAGGTACTGCCGCAGGGACTGCCGCTTATCTCGATCCCATGGGTGAAGCTGCCCATGATCATGGAAAACCTGAAGAAGATGAACTGGCATCCTCTATCGGAACGGGTCACCGGAGAAGAACACAAAGAGCGTTTTGAAGGCATACTTGCGGATATCACTGAAAAAATTAACAAATAATATTGATACGCAGGGTCGAATAGAAATGATATCCCGGTTAAATCAAGAAACCTGCGTTGATGATCTGTTCCGGTGTATATCTCTTTTTAACCATTTATCCCCCCTTTTATGAGATGATAACTGGTATCATACCTGGGGTCAGGTCAATTCTCCCGTGTCCATTCCCCACATTTTGAACATATTTTTATAAATATCGGGCAAAGGGAAGTCCGGCCTCATGACCAGGTTGGATCGGGTATAACCCCAGTGTCCGTCCTGAGCCTGCTTGAAGTCAGACATAAATACTTCCAGCTTCGGCTTTGGAATGGAAAACATTATTTCATCTTCTCCTCCCAGCGCCCTTTCATACTCACCGGGATCAGGCAGGACAATCCAGTACTGGCCGGTTAATATAGGGTTTACAACTGAGTAAGCACAAGACCAGGGGAAGAAATAGGAGTTTATAAATTTCCTGTCTTCATTCCTTATCGAAAGAAGCATGTTTCTCAATTGACCGTTATTGGAATAAACAATCACCAGGTCCGGTTCGAAGGTGGTAGTTATCAGGGGAGCTGTAACGATACCTATATACTTACCATACTCAAAACTGTCATAAGGTGTGCTTTCATTGGCAGGAACATCAGGTATTTGCGGCCTTTCGACAATGCCGTAGGCCATCAGCGGGCCCGGGCACCAATTGTCTTCTTTCAACATGGCAATGGTATCTTTCTCGCGTCGTGATAGCGCGAAAGCCTGACATTGGGCAACGTGATAACCACGGTCCCTTTTAGGCCTGATAGCACCGCGCGGTATGTCTTCTTCTTTCTCCAGCATTTTTACAGCAACCGGTGATGTCCTTAATCGCAGTAATCTCTCAAGGTCTTCTCCATAACGGTTGTATTCGCTCAAAGTCGTCATCTGATGTACCCTCCACGATGTCTTCGTATCATAAACAGCTATAATTATGTAGTATCCATCGCACTATTTCAAATCCACGTCAACATCAACTCAACTCCCTGTGCTTCCCTTTTAGTCAAGTATTTGATGCATCTGATATTTTACAACCAAATCAATAACCGAACTAATATTTCCCGATCCTGTTCGCATGGTTCCATTTTCCAGACTAAATTTGATTAATTCAGCAATTTTTATCAATATGATGTCATTTAAGAAAGTAGACAAACACTAAATCATCTCAAGCTCTCTTGCCTGGGCGACGGCCTGGGTGCGGCCCTGAACATTAAGCTTTTCGAGGATGTTGTGGACGTGGTTCTTGGCGGTACTGAGACTGATGATTAACCTATCGGCAATCTGCTGATTGGATAGACCATCCGCCATGAGGCGTAATACCTCAAGTTCACGCTCGCTGAGGAGGGATTGATACAGAGGGGGGGCCTCTCCTTTTTTCCTCTTAAGCTTCTGCCGTTCTTCGGCTTCGATGATGGTGATAAGCTTTCGGGTGTATTCCGGCGTGATTCCTCTTGACAGGGCTTCCTCCAGAAGCGGCTTCAGTAGCTTGCCTTCATCCACGAAGGTGCGGATATAGCCTTCCGGCTCAGCCATGGTCAGAGCTTCGACCAGGAATCCCAGCGCCGCTTCTTCGGTCTCTGCCGCCAGGGACTGACAGACGCGGCATATTATCATTATACGTTGCGACCCAGACTGAGCCGCATCTTCATACATGGTCTGCAGCTCTTTCGCCGCCTCTGATTTATTGCCCTGGGCGATGAGGAGACGCAAGGGGATATGTTTATAACTATACGACAGAGAGCCGGCGTACCTGACGAGTTTATCACCCCACTCTGATGTGGCAGTAAGATTATCCTGCTTGAG
>CAYNDI010000012.1:0-21025 GCA_964395955.1 uncultured Dehalococcoidaceae bacterium | reverse complement strand
AGGTCACTGGTTCGAGCCCAGTATCGCCCACCATGTAATATAAGTGAATTCTTGGGAGACCTCTTAACGTTATCCGGATATAGTGCATTTTTATATTGTAGAGGTGTCTGTTGACGTGAAGGAATAAATAGATAGTTCTAAATTTTCCACATTTTTAAAGTGATAATCTCGCCTGATTCAACATTCTTTTTAATATCAAAAGGTATTACTCTTTGATCATACCAAAAAAGAGTCATAATGCATTTTTGCTGTCCCTTTTCTATATCAGCCCCAAGCTTTAACTCGGCTTCCCCCAATTCATCTAAGGAGACTTTAATGTCCGCGCCCTCGTCTGCATCTGTCAAAACATCCATACGCTTGAATCGCTCGGAAACGCCGAACAGTGAGAGTAATGACTCTGTGTCTCCCTTATTAACACTTATATTTAATTTTAGTTTTCCATCGAGAAGTAATTCCATAATGCTTATCTTGTCTCCGCCAATCTTTGAATAGCTGGTTCGACTCCTCTGGCAGGATTATTCCTGTAATACAGGTAAATTTATTTCTGGAGATACCATATATGTTTCCACATCGCACCAATCGTAGCAGACTTTGTTCGATTCATCCATTGTATAGGCCGAAACAATCTCAAACAACACGCCGTGTGTGCTGAGAGGATGCACGAAGTAGAAATAGTTGCCGTTACCAGATTCAGTATTGAGTAAAGGCTTCGGGTCTACCATGTTAAATCCGGCGTCTTCCAATCGTTGCCAGTACTCGTGTACCTTGTCCCGTGTCACGTAGCTGCAAATATTGTGGTACATTGCGTTTTGACCCCGCCGGGCCAAAACCTTATTGATAGGGGCGTTCTCGTTGAGGGCGCAGTAAAGATTTATCGCTCCACCTGCTTGGAAGCGGAATTTTACAGGTAAGAAGATATTACCGCGTCTATCATCGACTTTACCCTTTTCTAACGTGGAAAGGTTGCCGACATCCAGAGCTTGTTGGGATAGAATATTAGCCCATAACTGCTGCTGTTTCTCCCAGTCTTTCACGGTAACCATAATGGTCCCCAGAGTTACCCGGGGCATCAGGTATTCTTCGGTAATGTTAACCTTTTCAAATTTCTGTGGAGTGTCCAGATAGTTCGTTTCTTCCCAAATGCTCAGACCATGATAGGCCTTGGTGGCGAATTGTATCGGCAAGCCCTGTTCTTCGCTCTCTTCCAGCCAGAATATTGATTCGCTGAACTTGCCGATATAGACAGGCTTGGAAACCGCCAGGCCTTCGTCTTTAAACCTGTTGTATGTGTGCTCAAATTCATCTTGGTCCAGATGCATAGTGATATGGTGAATCCCCTCACCCGATTTTTTCAGGTGTTTCCCCATCCTACCCGTATCATGGCGCGGCGTGAATATTCCCAAATTTACAGGGGCTGTCCTCAGATAATAACCATCGATAGTATCAACGGTATCGCTTAATCCTTTGAGCTTGATCACTTGCGAGACATTATTCGTCCCGAATAGCTTTAAATATGTTCTTAAGGCTACATCCAGGTCTTTAACAACTAGGTTGATGCTGCCCAGTTCCATCCTCTTGACCTCCTCTGGAAATAAAGGGGGGTAAGACCTCTAGATTATACCATTATTGGCGAGATCAGCTATTTCCTGCTCGGAGTAACCCAGCATATCCGAATATACCTCACTGTTATGTTCTCCAAGATAGGGAGCCGGGGAACTTACGTCTCCTGGCGTCCTAGAGAGCTTAAATACGGACCCGGGAACTTTAATTTTACCGGAGACAGTCTGTTCCACATTGATAATCATCTCCCGGCTTTTCAGTTGCGGGTCATTACAGACCTCGTCGAAAGTAGGGACACGCACGCATGGTACTTCAACACTCTTGAGTATTGTTACTATTTCTTCCGCGCTCTTTGTTCTCGTCCACGCCGTTACTAGGGCATCAATCTCATCTCGATACTTAATTCTCTCTTTCTGATTCGAAGCTAATGGGGTGCCTATTAAATCTTCTCTCCCCATGACCTGGTAGAGTCTTTCAACTTGACTGAGTACCCCTGTATCGATTCTCACCGAGCCATCCTTGGCGGGGTAGAGATTGCCCGGTGTCATCGCCGGATGGCCATTCCCCAGTCGCGGCGGAACCTTGCCGCTGATGAAATAATGGGGAGAAAATTCTATGGATGTCAGCAGCCACATGCAATCCTGCAAAGAGATATCAATTACCTGCCCTTCGCCGGTTTTCATCCGGTGGATTATGGCAGCTGTAATGGACATGGCGGCAAACAGTCCGGCTCCGAAGTCAGCGATGGCTACTCCGCATTTGGTAGGGGTATCGGGCATGCCCGTAACACTCGTCATTCCCCCCATCGCCTGGATTACCGGATCATAGCCCGGATCATCCCTTCGCGGGCCGTTATGCCCATAGGCAGTAATCGATGCATAGATAAGCCCCGGATTCAATATGCGAAGGTCATCACTGCCAAGGCCCAGCCTATCCATGGTACCAGAGGAAAAGTTCTCAGTAACGACATCCACTTTCTTGGCTAACTCACGGCATATATCGCGGCCTTTTTCAGTTTTTAAATTAGCAGTTATCCCCTTTTTCCCTCTATTTAATATTATGAAAGTGCCACTTTCCAGACCTTCGGTAAGCGGCGCATCGCTTCTCACAGCATCACCTTCAACTCTCTCCACTTTGATAATTTCCGCCCCCAGATCTTTCAACAACAATGTGCAGAAGGGCCCCGCATAAACCTGAGTGAAATCTAATACTTTAATACCATCTAGTGCACCCATTTTAGCCTCCCGATAGCTAACAACCAGGTGGTGGATAGCCTCCTACCAGGCTTGAGCTACCCACCACCCGCTAAGATTCTGGCCCGGATGAAGTTTTTCTAAGAGAAATCCGCAGGTCTTTCTCTAAGGGTTTTACCCCAATCTGGTTTCCTCTTCTCCAGGAACGCGTTCATAGCTTCAAGCTGTTCTTCTCCACCGAAGAACTGGGGTGAAATAAGATTGGCGAAGTACGCGTCTCCGTGAGGCATATTTTCAAGCTCATCATCATAGCTGGACTTGATGATTTGCAGGCAGGTAGGATTCATACCTAAAAGCTCTTGTGCCCATTTTTCTGCCTCCTCGTCCGCTTTTTCCAGCGGTACCACGGCGTTGATCAGACCCATCTGGAGGGCTTCCTGGGCGTTATAGCGTCGGCAGAGCATCCACATCTCCCTAGCCTTTTTATGCCCCACTATTCTGGCAAGGTAAGCCACCGGCGCACCGCCAGCCGGGCTGCCCACCCTGGGGCCGACCTGACCGAAAACGGCATTATCGGCAGCGATTGTTAAATCGCAGTGGTAGGCGAGGTGATTTCCCATACCGATACAATAGCCCTTGACAACGGCAATGACTGGCTTGCCGACCAATCTTAGATGTGCATGGATACTGGGTGTTTCCTCAAATACTACCTGAGAGTCTTCCTTTTCACCTTCGACATCTCCGCCGGCATTGAATGATTTATCACCGGCCCCGCGAAGAATTACGACGCCGATGCTCTTATCATTGCGGGCGTTGCGCAGACAGGATATGAGTTCACGTATGCCAACCGGGGTAATCAGATTCAAACCTTTCGGATTGGTGCGGGACATCGTGATCCTCGCTATACCCCCCTGAGGAAAGTGCTTTTTCTCGTAGACCGTATCCTTGGTCAACTTGATTTCCGATTCTGGAACTTGAGTCCAATCATTGTACCATGTCATTTTACAACTCCTTTTATTGTGATATGCACTGAATTCACCAACCAATTACTAATGGACACTATAGTAAAACTATTTACTGCCCGGCATTATCTACCTGTGTAGTTTGGTTTACGTTTCTCCGTAAAAGCGGCCATCGATTCTTTAAAATCTTCGGTTGATTGCAGATAGTTTACTGTATTTCTTTCCAGCATTAAACCAGCCTCTATGGTGCAACCTAAGCCCCGATTGACCAACATTTTCATGGCCTGGAGCGCAAGCGGTGGTTTATCCGCCAGCTTGGCAATGAACTCCTCGACAACTTGTTCTAGTTTATCGGCTGGTACGGCTTTATTGATAAGTCCGATGCGTTCTGCTTCCTGGCCGCTGATAAGATCCCCCGTGTAAAGTAACTCTTTGGCTTTTCTCATACCGATGTTCCGCGGCATACGGATAGAAGCACCGGCATTAGGGATAATACCCGATCTCATGTGCCCGTCACCGATACGGCATTTTTCATCAGCAAAGATAAAGTCGCACACTTCAGCGATTTCAATTCCACCAGCCATACACACTCCCTGCACCATAGCGATGGTTACTTTGGGGAAGTTTTCTAGTCCATTGTAAGTCCTGTCAGCCAGGTTGCTGAAGGTAGCCTTGAGAGAAAGATCTCCGGTTGCTACGCGTTTGGCGTGTTCCTTTAGGTCAACACCGGCGCAAAAGTTACCTTCAGCCCCCTTGATAACGACCACCATTATCGCCGGGTCTTTTTCGAAATCATCCAGCGCCGCCAGTATTTCTTCGAAAGTTTGCCACCCTATCGCATTCAGGACACGCGGCTTGTTCAACGTGAGCCAGGCGACTGCTCCCTTTTTTTCTACGATAATGTCTTGATACCGCATGCTTCATTTAACCTCCGGTGTTAATTATCCGGCGTTTTATCTCAGTGGCAAAATTATATCATGGTATATCCACCACTTACACTCAGCGTCTGCCCTGTTATAAAGGAAGCTTCCTCCGAGCAGAGGAAAGCCACGGCGTTAGCGATGTCATCTATCTCAGCTACCCGGCGGAAAGGATATATCTTGGCGGCAGCTTCCCTCATTTCCGCCGGTGCGGCGGCAAATGCGGGAGTATTCGTAGCACCGGGAGCGACGCAGTTAACATTTATCTTGTACCTAGCCAACTCCTTGGCTATCGCTTTGGAAAAACCTACGACAGCACTTTTAGCGCCGGAGTAAACAGCCTGTCCCTGCTGGCCCACTCTGGCAGCATCCGAAGCGATACTGACAATTTTCCCGCTATTTTTCTCAATCATGGTGTCGGCCACCGCCCGGCAACAGAAGATGACACCCTTAAAACAGATGTCGATAACCTTGCCCCAATACTCTTCATTCTCTTTCGTAAAGGGCGTCATATTAGGGGAGACGTAGCCCGCGTTATTAATGAGTATGTCTATAGTGCCCAGTTTCTCCAGCGCCTGCTCAACCATTTGATTCACCGACACACTACTGGCGACATCGGTTTCTACAGCGATTGCTTGCCGCCCTGATTCCCTGATTTCGCTGGCCACAGAATTTGCGGACTCCGGGTTTAAATCCGCAATGGCGATATTGGCGCCCATTTGAGCAAGTTTCAAGGCAATCCCTCTGCCAATACCCTGTCCAGCACCGGTGACGATGGCAACTTTTCCTGTAAAATCCATTATATGCTTCTCCTTTGTTTATAAATCTTTCTAATGTCCAATATCCTACTTGTTTGACTGCTAGTGTCAGCTCTATGTTTCATATTATGAAACATAATATTCATTATATAGAACATATCTACTTTACAATATTTTTTTTTATATTGTCAAATACACGTATTGGCTCAGGTAACACACAAAATACAAAGGAAATATGGGGCGATTCGCGGGCGTCAGTAGATATTCGATGCGGTGATAATTTATTGTTCAGCACTCAAATTGGTCATGCCTGAGTTTCAACCGGATATCCCATAGCTCGTGATATCTGCTCAGCGCATTTTTTCCACTTCAGGTGCTAAGTCAATCATTCTCTGCTTGCTGATTCTTATAGAAGGCCCCAAAATACCAACGGCGGCAACAACACTCCCATCCCAGGAATATCCGGCCTTTTTTACTTTTCATGTTTAGCTTGGTAAAACTGAAAATTTTATGTATAATGGTTTATAATGGTTCTCGGGAGAACCTCGTAATATTGATGAGGAATAAGAGTTGGACGCAATATTTGGAACAGCTAAGATATCCAAAAGGGAATATGAAATAATTCTTCAACGGAACGTATCGATAGAGATGAGCGACGGCATCAAAATCGATGTTGATATTTCTCGTCCGGATGGAGATGGGCAGTTCCCGGTTTTATACGGGACATCCCCGTTTAACAAGGAAATCCAATCTGACCGTATCTGGCCGGCATCAACGCGGAGCCGGCGTATCCGGGGAGTTCCCAACGCCTGTCTCGAAGCAGCCTACAGCGATTTTTACGTTAGAAGGGGCTATGTAAATATCATCGGCAACGTGCGCGGGACCGGGCGGTCCGAGGGTGAATATCAATATTTAAGCGCGCGCGATGTCCAGGACAGCTATGAGATTATCGAGTGGGCGGCCCGGCAACCCTGGTGTAATGGAAATGTGGGGATGCTTGGCATGGGTTACTTTGCCGCCCATCAGCCAATGGTGGCTGAATTACAACCCCCTCACCTCAAGGCAATGGCGCCCATTGGCACCTTTTGGGATAACTACCGGCAGTTCTGGTGGCCAGGCGGCATACTTTCCTACGGCTTCCTCAGATGGTTGCTCTCCTTAACCAACATGGACCTGCATTCCGAGAAGAGCGCACTGCTGGAAAAACTTGGCGAAAATGATTACCGGGAAGCAATTAAGAGGACGCTGGCGGATAAGGACGTCGCCGCTGTTCCCGAGCTTGTAGAAGCTCTGAACAACGCGTCTGAACTGGGTAACGTGAATTTTACCGACATCGTCATCCAGCCCTGCATTAACGATTATTGGAAAGAACGCGGCGCTGAAATAAACTTTGAGAAAATTAAGACGCCGGTGTATCTTGGAACTACCGGACACCGGCCCGGGGGATTATATTTCTGGCCTTACTTGAATGTACCTAAAAAGCTGGTGCATTTCCCTCCCAGCTACATGGACAGGCCCTTTTACCAGTTTAACTGGGAGTTGCTGCGTTGGTTTGACTACTGGTTAAAAGGGATAGATACCGGGATTATGGATGAACCGCCGATAAAGATATTTCTTCGGAATTCAAACGAGTGGCTTATCGCCGAAGACTTCCCGGTGGCCGGTACCAGGTTTATCCCGTTTTTCCTGCATGAGAACCGCATTCTCTGTGAGTTGGAGCCGTGGCCTGATGCGGATAGCGCTTCCTATGACGATGCCCCCGATAACCACGGCAGCCTGAAATATTACTCTCCTCCATTGGTCGAGAACACGGAAATAGTCGGCCCGGTTACCTTGAACCTCTACTCATCCTGCCGTGGGGTTGACATGTACCTGTTCGCCAGCCTGTGGGACGCCGACCCAGAGGGAAAAGAGACTTGTTTAACAAGGGGTTGGCTAAAAGCATCGCATCGCGAACTGGATGAAACCAGGTCGGAACCATGGCTGCCCGTCCACACTCATGAAAATCCTCAAATCCTAATCCCCGGGCAGGTGTATCAACTTAGTATAAACCTGTGGCCTACCGCCAATCTCTTTAAAGCGGGACATAAAATAGTGCTGAAAATCAGCAGCGCCGATGACCCTCCCGATGACCTTTACCAAGTGGGACAAGAGCATCTTTGCGGTCATGCGCCGAATACCATCACAGTCTACCACAACGCGCAATATCCCTCCTCCCTTTTATTGCCGATTACCCGGGGCAACATTGTGGGGACATACGCTTCCGGCGGCGATATCGGCCTGAAAACTAGAGAATTTATGAAATTAGACTGACCAATGAAGAGGCCCCCTCGCTTTCATGCCGGTCACGCAGAAGATGGCACAGCGTTTCGCGGTACCGTTTCGGAGTAGTAGAATCTATCAATCTGAGATTAATATCTTGTCTCTTCCTCTATATAACCCATTTCATGTGATATTTTATCAGCAGTACTTTTAACCTCGGGAGCCAATTCTATCATACGCTGCCGGCTGATTCGGGTAGTTAAGCCGATTATACCGATCGCTGCGATAACACTATTCTCCCAGTCTCTAACCGGAGCTGCGATGTTTCTAACTCCCAATTGGTGTTCCTCGTCATCGAAAGCCACGCCATTTTCTCTAATTTCTCTCAGTTTCCTCTTCAGCTCATCAGCATCCGTAATTGTGTTGGGAGTCCTAGGTTGCAGGACTATACCGTTAACGTAATGCTGGAACTCGTCATCGGACATGTAGGCTAGAAACACTTTGCCGACTCCGGTGCTATAGAGATTGAAAGTGTGGGAATCTGCAGTAATGTTTAACAAGCGGTCTATGTTGATAACTTCAATGTTATAAGCTAATGGACCGCGACAAAGCGATAGTTCGACAGCTTCATTCACTTTCTGGCTAAGTTTACGGATGTAGGGTAAGGCAACAGTCCTGACCTTCAACCTTTTTCTGATTATACCCGCGAAGTGTAATAACTTGGCGGTATTCAACGAGTACATTCCCTTTTTATGGGGATGGTCTACATAACCTCTTTTAACGAGGATGGCGGCAATCCGGTGGGTAGTGCTGGGATTGATATTAGTTAATCTTGAAACTTCACTAATACTTAGCTCGCTATCTTTTTCAAAAAATAAATCCAAGATTTCAAACGCTTTTTCGATAGAATTCATGAAAACCCCTTCTTTTTATAATGTATATTTCATAATATAAAATATATTTAATAAATTATATCTAAAACAAACATTATAATCAATATATAAATATAATTTCAACTTATTCGGTGAATTTTTTACCCCTAGGTATTGACAATGATTATATTTAATTATATATTGTGGTTATTAATTCATATTATAATTAATGTATTTCATTATATGAAATACATATCATCGGGGGATAGAATGAGATTTGAAGGAGAAGTTGCCATTGTAACCGGGCCAGGTCAGGGGATAGGCAGAGGAATTGTTTTAAAATTAGCCCGGGAAGGGGCTAAGATGGCCATCTCTGATATAAATCTGGAATCCGCGAATATCGTAGTGGGTGAAATTTATGAAAGCAGCCACAGCCGGTGCGAATATTACATTCAACATATGGAAAATTAGAGAAAAGGTAGATAACAACTTGCGCTATGCTTCATTAGAGGGGGCAAGAACAATAGAGGGGGTAAGAACAATGAAAAAAAGGAGTTAGCACCAACGCATGAAAGGAATCTTGAATAATTAATTTTTAGGGGAGGAAGGACATGAAAAGCTGGAAAATACTTTTTGGCATAATTTGCCTGGTCACGGTTGTGGTTTTACTACCATTCATAAGTGCCTGTCCTGGAGAAACATCACCGACAACCACAGCCCCACCGAAAACCACAGCCCCACCGAAAACCACAGCCCCACCAGCCTCTGAGACCTTTCATCTGAAGGTAGTCTCCGGCATGCCTGAGGGACACTCGGGGGACCTGGAGTTGGAATATTGGACAACAGAGCTGGAGAAACGTACCGGAGGCAGGGTTACGACAGAGTTATACCTAGGTACCCTGGGCTCACCTCCGGAATTCTACGACATGATAAAGAACGGCGTCATTGACGTGATGTCGATGGGCGATGCCTGGGCGCCTGCCCAGTTCCCCGTATACGCGGTGAACCAGCTCCCCTTTACATATCCCAACTGGCAGGTGTTATCTTCCGTACTTGAGGAGTTGTACTATGCGGGATATTTCACAGATGTGGAGGTCTTCAAGCTGCTCTACCTCAAGCCTACGGAATTTATGTTCCCCTTCTTTACCGAGAAGAAGGTTACCAAGTTAGAGGACTTTTCGGGGCTGGTAATAAGACCCCCCGGCGGCCCCGTCTTCACAGCGACAGTGGAGGCGTTAGGGGGGACCTCCAAGTCCTTAAGCGGCTCGGAAACCTACATGGCTCTCAGCACAGGGCAGGTAGATGGTGCGATTACCGGTGCCCAGAATGCCGTTGGCCGTAAGTTCTATGAAGTGTGCAAGTACGCGATAACAGACGCACCGGTATTTGGCGGGTCATTCTTTATGATTATGAACAAGGATACCTGGGACAAATTCCCCGATGACATCAAGCTGATTATCGACCGGCTCGATCAGGAGACATACTTCTACTTCCTCAGGGGACAAATGGAGCAGATGGCAGGGCAATGGGAAATATGCGAAGATAATGGTATGGAGCTATACACCATTGGTGCTACGGAGTATGCGCGCTGGGGAGCGGCATGCGCGGACGTTTCCGAGGGGTGGGCCACTGGCCTGGATGCTAAGGGAATGCCCGGTTCAGAAATGGTGGACTTAGTAAGGGATATTATCGCCCGATATACACAATAACGTATTCATATTAAGGCTCAGACAGGATGCTGTGGTAACACTATCATACTGACAGCAGAGGTGTATGATGGGGCTGATTCGATTTGGTCAGAAAACGGAAAAGGGGCTGCATACCGTGAGCAGAACCCTCAACTGGGTCGGCATGGCTTTCCTGGTTGTTATGGTGCTGACGGTTACCGTTGACGTTGGCGGGCACTATCTGTTTGGGCAGCCGCTTACCGGGTCCACTGACCTTGTCGAACTGATGATGGTTATCATTGTTTTTCTCGGTTTGGGATACTGTGCCGCTTTAGAAGGCAACGTCCGTGTGGATGTGGTTCATGCCCGGCTGCCCAAACGTGTCCGGGCGAGCCTGGATATCTTTACCTTTGCTGCCAGTACATTCATTTTTGCTCTCATTACGTGGAGACTGGCTGCTCGGGCCTGGAACATTTTACAGGAACCCCTTTCAGGCCCGAGCACCGGCACACTCCAGATCCCGCACCTGCCCTTTATATGGCTGGCCGCTGCGGGTAGTCTGATCCTGTGTCTGGAACTCTTGACAACTTTGTTGCATTCCATAGCTCGTCTTAGACAGGCGGATTAATAGACCTACATCTGCTATTGAGGTGTATATGGTGATAAGTGAGAAGAAAGCAGGCAGAACATTGGCGTTGTTTCGTGTTAGCGCCTCCCCCCCCAGCGGGAGTAGGGCGTTATTGGAACATAGCATATCAGGGGATATAAACAGATGAGCCCAGAGGTAGCCGGAGTCATAGGGCTGCTTATACTGTTTGTCCTGCTTTTTGCTGGAATGCCAATCGGCCTTGGTATGGCTCTGATGGGCTTCCTGGGGTTTGCTTACCTTTGGGGTCTCGACGCCTCACTTTTTCAGGTAGGACTGACTTCTTATAGTAGCGTAGCCGCTCAGGCTATGAGTGTGGTACCGCTGTTCATTGTTATGGGTCACTTCGCCTTCGCTTCCGGAGTGATGGATGATGCCTACGATGCGGCACATATGATCCTGGGGCGCCTGCCTGGTGGCCTGGCTATGACCACTATCGGGGCTTCGGCCGGTTTCGCCGCCTGCACTGGCTCCAGCCTGGCGAGTGCGGCTACCATGACCAAGATTAGTCTGCCCGAGATGCTGCGCTATAAGTACGACCCTAAACTGGCCACGGGCAGTATCGCCGCCGGGGGTACTCTGGGCATTCTTATCCCGCCCAGCGTCCCTATGATTATTTACGCCATAATTACCGAGACGTCCATTGGTAGACTCTTCATAGCCGGTATCGTCCCCGGCATACTGCTAGCGACTTTATTCATGGTTGTTATCTACATAATGGCCAAGACCAGACCGCCGATGGGAGGTCCTCCTGCCATTAAATTCGGCTGGCGTACTATCCCGGCGATAGCCGTTCGTGTCTGGCCAGCGGCATTACTGGCGGCTATCGTCATGGGAGGTATCTGGGGTGGAGTCTTCTCTCCCACTGAAGCCGGGGGCATGGGCGCCTTTGCCGCCCTGATAATTGCTCTGGCCAGACGGAAGCTCACCAAACAAAATTTTATCACAGCTCTGAAGGACACAACCAAGACCACGGCCATGATTTTTGTTATCGTCATAGGCGCCATGATCTTCGGCGCCTTCATGACCATAAGCGGGTTGCCGGCGGCGCTGGTGAATTTCTTAGGCGATGTGAACATTCCCCCATTAGGCATCCTAGTACTTATCCTGGTTATATATGTCTTTCTGGGCTGTATTATGGATACCCTGGCCCTTACGCTGATTACCCTGCCCATTATCTTCCCGCTGATTATTAGTCTGAACTTTGACCCCGTGTGGTTCGGCATACTGTATACCATAAACGTGGAAATGGCCCTAGTTACGCCACCGATAGGCATTAATGTATTTATTATTAGCGGAATGGCCAAAGATATTCCAATGTACACGATATTCAGGGGTGTGCTGCCGTTCCTCGTAGCCATGGTAGTGTGTACGGCTCTGGTAATCGCCTTTCCACAAATCGCATTATTCTTACCCGGCACCATGATTAAGTGACTGGGGGGCTAATAATTGATAACATAAAAATCTAGAAGCGGGGAGATGAATAATTATGGATGCAATTTTCGGTGGTAAACAAGTCTCTAAGAGAGAGCATGATATTATTTCTGAACGTAATATCATGGTTCATACTGCCGATGGGATAGATATTTGTGTAGATGTATTTCGCCCGAGTAGTAAGGGGAAATATCCTGCTCTTGTTACCATGTCGGGATTTAATAAAGATATTCAGTCTGATCATATATGGCCAGCGGCATCCCGAAGCCGCCGTATCCGAGGTACCCCGGATGCCGCTGTAGAGGCAGGGCCTATTGATTTCTTCGTTAGGCGAGGTTATGTCTATATTATCGGCTCCGTACGTGGCACTGGATTGTCAGGAGGAGTATTTAACTATCTGGGAAAGAGAGAAGTACAGGATACCTATGAATTAATAGAATGGGCGGCAAAACAACCGTGGTGTAGTGGAAATGTCGGTATGGCCGGCATTGGATACTTTGCCACGCATCATTTACCAGTTGCACTTTTAGAACCACCTCATCTTAAATGTACTGCTCCTGTCAGTGCTTTTCTAGATGTTTATAACTATTTTTGGTGGCCCGGAGGCCTTCTCTCCAATGGTTTTCTCAGATGGTTTATTTCTCTTGTTAATCTGGACTGTCATGGTGACGAGAAGGTACTCCTCAAAGAACTGGGTGAGCAAAAATATAGAGAGGCTATTGCCAGAGCGCTTGGAGACAAGGATATCGGTGCAGACCCACAACTTGTAGATGCCTTAAAGTACCCGGATTTACCTACCAATGGGACACTGATAGACGTGCTGTTACACCCTACCTGGTGCCAGTATTGGGAAGAGCGTGCCATTATGGACTACAGTAAAATTAAAGTCCCTACGTATATAGTCGCGGCGTCACACCGACCGGGGGCCTTCTACCATTGGCCTGAGATGAAAATGCCCAAGAAACTGTTGAATTGCCCTCCGGCCTATACAGACAGGCCTTTCTATCAATTTTCCTGGGAACTTCTGCGATGGTATGATTATTGGTTGAAGGGGATGGACACAGGTATAATGGACGAACCCAATGTCAGGCTGTTCATCCAGGGGGCTAACGAATGGCTATCAGCGGATGATTTTCCAATCCCGCATACGAAATGGCTTCCCTTTTTCCTCCATGAAAACCACAGCTTATGCGAGATAGAACCTTGGCCTGAGGCCGATTCTGCTTCGTATGATGATGCTCCGGACAGTCGTGGTTTCCTCAAGTATTATTCAGCACCCATGGTAGAAAACACCGAGATAGCTGGCCCGATTCTTCTGAATCTCTATATGTCCTGCCGTAGTGCAGATACGAACTTCGTTATAAGTCTGTGGGATGCCGACCCAGACGGTAACGAGACACGCCTGACGGATGGATTTCTGAAAGCTTCACACCGTGAATTGAATAAGGAGAAATCGAGACCGTGGTTGGCCGTATATACTCATACCGATCCCGAGCCGCTAATTCCCGGCCAAGTATATAGTCTCCCCATCAACCTGAATCCGGCTGCCAATTTATTCAAAGCAGGGCACCGGATACTACTTAAAATAAGGAGCGCGGATGATGAACCGGATGATTTGACCCAGGTACGCATGTACCATCTGTGCAGTCAGACACCCAACACGATCACCGTCTATCATAATGCACAATATCCATCAAGTCTGCTGCTGCCGGTTACCCAAGGAAACATCGTCGGGACCTATGCCTCCGGTGGTGATATCAGCCTAAAGAGCCGGGGATTTATGAAGCTAGAATGAAGTAACTTATAATAAAAACAGTAACAACTGCTTGTGGCTCGTATTTGATACAAGCGATCCAGTGATATATTAAAGTGGACAATCAGGTAAAATGCTGCTGGTTCAGGCAACTACACTTTTGTATTGTTACAATTAACCTCTGATGCACTCGTATCAATCGCTATCGGCTTAGTCAAAATACCGGAGTAGACACCTGGATCGATGACAAGATCTTCGAATACCTTTAACCGAACAGTTTGTAATAGTTTCCACAATTGCGCCCGCTTTCTTCCGGGCAGAACATCGACGATGGAAGAAAAAGATTTAAATTCGATAGAGTGTTTGTAGGCCTCGTAGCCCTTTTTTGTTAAACTAAGCTTAATTGAATTTTTCCTGTTACTATCTGTTTTTTTGTTTATCAGACCCAATTCGTTCATTCGGTTTAGGAGAATTGTCACGGAGTTACGTTCACGAAATAACCACCTCGATAATTCGGCCGGGGTTGCTTTGTTGCCGAGTGAACGTATACAGACCAGTGCCCCCGCTTGTTCAGGAGTGATTTTATACTTTTTTAGTTCTACTTCTCTCGCTTTGTGCACGGCATCTGCAGCCTGACGCAGCAGGTGAAATAATCTGTAGATCTCTATCATGTATTCGCTATTATCTGAATTCTTTTGGGCCATCTCATAATGTCCTTGTTATATTTGTATTGATGTTCTATTAATTCTCCTAGAAAGACAACATCACGCTATTTATACCAAATTTTAATTCATGGTTCAACGAGGACTTTGATTGACTCGTATGAATTCTTAGCCTTCTCGAAGGCCTCCCTTATTTTCTCCAGAGGAAAAACATCGGTCACGAATTTCTCGGCGGTAATAATACCTGATTGGATTATATCAACAGCTTGCTGTCGCCGTTTTATGCGGTCTCCAAGCGTAAACCACGCACAGTGAACGGACATACCCCCTTTTTGTGTCAGGTTGGAATGGGGCCGCATAGGGTTTTGAAAGCTGGGATTAAACATGAAAGCGCCATCATAGAATGCCCCCAGCCATATGTCCCCATGCTCACGCACTACATCTATAGCCTTTAAAAAGGTTGAAGGAAGGCCGGCCGTCTCGATAACAACATCCGCACCTTTCCCTGATGTTTCTTCCATCACCAATTCCGCTAGGTCTGTATTGAGGCCATTTACCACGATATCAGCCCCGAGCTCTCGTGATTTTTCAAGTCGGAGAGGTGATTCATCATAAACAATGCTTTTAGCGACACCAATACTTTTAAGGCATGCTAGAGTGGCCAGTCCGTTGAATTCCTGCCCCAGGATTACGACCACATCGCCAGCTCGTGCTTTATTCGCCAGCCCGATACCAATACCTAGTGGTTCTATCAAGGCTCCATCCCTGTGGCTGATATCGTCGGGCAGTACGATGATATTCTCCGGTGAAACGAACGGGAACCAGAGGTATTCGGCGAAAGAGCCGTTTATCCATGTACCCGAAGTCCCTTTGGAAAAATTCTTGCACCGCCCGAAGTCTCCAGACTGACAGCTATCACATTGGTAGCAGGGCCGAAAAGAGAGTCCGTGGACCTTATCTCCCAATTTGACCCCGTTGACTCTGGGACCAACTTCAACCACCTCACCGCTGAATTCATGACCAAGGGCGATTCCGGTGGCACAATCCAACAATTTATTCTTGTATCGGGGTATATCCATTATGGGGCATATTCCGGATGCTCGGACTCGCAAAACGAGTCCTTCATCTCCGGCCACGGGACGTTCGACTTCTTCGATTCTGATGTCACCAGGACCGTAATATATAGCGGCTTTCATTTTCATCATTTATCTTAAAATGAAACGGTTGGCGGTAAGTACCCCATCATCAAATGATATTGATGGTCTGGTTTTACCTCACGCATAATGCCACAAGCCTGGACATGTTCTCAACCGCCTCTAAATTATCAATCATGTTTAAAATTTTTTCAGCGTTGCCTTTTGAAACGGTATTCGAAAAGGCAATATTATCCCGGAATTTTGCTACTATATCTTCTTTACTCAATGGTTTTTCCAGCGGGTGCCCGGTTGCTACGTCTTCATGAGCATGGTATTCCCGCCCGTCCCTCATACGTACCGTTACGCTTGCAGCCTCAATCATTTCCGGCGGAGTATTGCCCGTGACACCTACCTTCCTGGCAAGATTGCCGACCTCTGGATCAAGGATAAACTCATCCGTCAGGTGTTCCAGTTTAACAGATTTCCTGATGAGCACGTTCGCTATGTGGTAACGTAAACTGAAAATTGAGCTGCCCTGTGGGAAATATTCAATTTCAAATGGCTGATTCAAAGGAGAGTCAAAGTGCATCGGGGCGACATCGATAGTGATAGTGTCTATTTCCCCGGGGTTTATATCGTTGTTCCGGATTAAATTCAAGCCGCAATCAATAGTCGAATGAATGAAACGACAGCAAGGGTAGGGTTTGAACGTACAATCTCCATAAAATTCTTTGCCCAGGTTTCTGGTTAAAATATCGGGGTCGTAATCCTGGCAATATAGAGCGAAATATCCGTATTTGCCCATTAAAGGGTCTTGGCCCCCCGTCCAGCCTTTTCCGGCCAGCTCCGCAGCGATAATGCCGTCGCGGGCAGCCAGCCCCTGGGCCAGCTTAAAGCTGTGAGCTCCGTCATTGATGCCTTGGAAGCTTCCGGCCAGCTGATTGAGCACGATGCCGAAGGCATTGATAATTTGACGCTCATCCATTCCCAGTAGTTTACAGGCGATAGCCGTAGCCCCAAATTTGTTCACCGTACCGGGAGTATCCCAGCCCGGGGAGATAGCACGGGTCGACGCGGCGCTGATACGGGTAGTAAGGTCATCGCCCAGTATCATGGCTGTGAGGAGCTCTTTACCCCCCGCGTGCCTCCATTCTGCCACCGTAATGGCCGTCGGGACGTTAGTCTCGGCAATATGTGCCCAGACCGCTTTATCTCCGATATAAGGTGTAAGCACTCCGTAGTCAAAGGACCTGGCCATAATGCTGTTTATCATGGCCACATTGCCAGCGGGGGCTTTCCCGCCGTGTACCAGAATCGTAGCTTCTTCCTTCCCACCCCACTCCCTCACCAAACCCCTTAACTCGGGACAGCCTCCAGCATTTGCCCCGCCGATGGTACATCCCACGATATCAATGAGGCGGTTTTTGGCTTGTTCTATTGTTCGTTTATCAAATACCTCGAAGCTGGTTTGGACTACGTTTCTGGCTAATTCCTCGACTATCATCTAAAAGCCTTCCTTTAACTTTTAACGCCACTCACCCTACAATTTCACACTCAAAACCAAAAGATTCAAAAAGCTGCCTGGCTTTCTGAACATGCGTATCTGTCTGGGTGGTTAATTCTTCCAGCTGGTATTTACGGTCAAGCATTTGATACTTGCCCAGGCCGAATTTGTGATAAGGTAAAAGGTCAACTCTGCCGGGCTTCTTCAGAAAACCAGCCGTGCTGCGGGCGATATTCCTAAGTTCCTCCTCCGAGTCGTTAATACCGGGGATAAGCGGGACTCGTATTATCAGCGGAATCCCCCTGTCGACGACTAACCCGAGATTGCGGAAAATCGTTTCGTTTGGCCTATTTGTCCATTTCCGGTGAGCTGCGGGGTCAGTCAGCTTGATATCAAATAGCACCAGCGAGGTGTATTTGAGAACTTTTTTTAATGCTTTGATGCTCGCAAACCCGGAGGTATCAATACAGGTACTGATACCTTTATCCCTACATAACCTGAATAGTGCCGCCACGAAGTCGGGCTGGGAGAGAGGCTCACCACCCGAGACGGTAATCCCTCCTCCGGAATTACGGTAGAAATCGACGTCCTTTTTGACCTGCTGGAATACTTCCGCAGTTGACATCTTCTCTCCGAATACTTTGAGAGCCCCCGGAGTACACACTTTCAGGCACTCGCCGCAATTAGTACAGAGTTGCCTGTTGATAGCTATGCCTTTATCATCAATCGAGACAGCCTTTGTGGAGCAGGCATCTACACAACGGCCGCATTTAGTGCACAGCGAATCCCGATGGACTATTTCCGGCCGGGAATCTTGTGATTCCGGGTTCGAGCACCATAAACACCGCAGCGGACAGCCTTTCAGGAAGACAGTGGTCCTTATCCCGGGTCCATCCTGTATGCTGTACCGCTGGATATTAAACACAGTCCCTGTAATGTCATCCGGATTTTCCTGGACCCGGTTTAAGCCGTCTCGCGTTGCCGACATCTATTGCCCTTCAGACCAGTTTAATTTAGTCCGTGTTCTGTCCGGGCAATGATTTCATCCTGGATAGCCGCCGGCAAGTCCACGAAATAGGCGCTGTACCCGGCAACCCTGACAATGAGACTCTTCCATTGCTCGGGGTTCTTTTTGGCTGCCAGTAAGTCTTCGCGGCTGGTGATATTGAACTGGATATGCCACCCGCCCCTATCGAAGAATGTCTTCAGCATTGACAGGACCTTTTCGATTGACGAGCTGGTCTGTAGCATCGAAGGAGACAGCTTCATGTTCAGCACCATGCTATCCATATATGGCGTAATGTGATCTGCCTTAGTGGCGGATTTTATCAGGGCGGTAGGTCCGTTAACATCCGCGCCGACCATCGGGGATAGACTAGCATCGTAGAGGGGCGTTTTCGCCTTTCTGCCGTTGGGCAGCGCGCCGGTTACTTCGCCGGCGGGATAGTGCCCGGTGAGCGCCGGCCGCGAGACCCTCCACGGTCTCCCGGTGCAGGGATTGGGTTTATTCAGTATTATTTCATTGGCCTTCAGCGAAACGTAGTTAAAGATGTCGTCAACATAATCATCATCATTGCCATATTTGGGAGCCTGGAGGCACATCTGGTAGATATCTTCATAGCCTTCCCAGTTAGCCTTTAAAGCTTTCATGAGCTCGGCCATGGTGATCTTCTTTTCATCGAAAACCAGCTTCTTGATAGCGGCAAGGGCGTCGGCCACATCCACGCAGCCGCGCTGGCCGAAACAGACTCCCATCTCGGGGTACCGCTCGCCGCCTTCATACACATCCAGGCCTTTCTTCAGGCAGTCTTCGATTATTATCGAAGTCAAAGGGGTTCCCAGATGCTCTACCTTGGACGAATAACCTACCCAGTATTCTGTGGCAGCTTTCTCGACAAAATGGTCATACTGCATCCAGAAGGCTTCATACAGTTGCTCAATCTTGGTGAATTTAGTGACGTCGCCCGTCTCCTTGCCCACTTTCATTCCCGTCCTGGGGTCAACGCCATTATTAAGCGCAATCTCAAACACCTTGGGCACGATGATGTAAGCAGCAATTTTACTGGCTAAATTACAATGACTTACGACGTAAGACAGACATCCTGCGGCGCTCCAATCTACGGCATCTTCGTAAGTATATCCGGTAGCTAAAAAGTTCCGTATGGCAATCCGATCGTTAAGGAAGGCCGGGATACCGCCCCGGGTTTCGCGGTTGGTCTCGATTGCTTTCACCATGAAGTCATGGTCAATACCGTTGTGACAGCGGATATAGATGCCCGGCTGGGGCATTTTTATCTGCTGTGCAACTTCCAGAATCAGGTAGGAAAGGTCGTTGGTGGCATCCATGCCGTCTACTGTGGTGCCGCCGAGGGTAACCTGCTGTAAAAGCGAGCCGGCTGCCTCCTTCTCAAAGTAAGAGCCGCTTACCATTTGCAATTCGTTTAACTTTACCCACACCAGCCCGAGCAGCTCCGCCGCTTCTTGGCGGGTAAGCCTGCCTTCCTTCAGGTCATTCTCATAGTAGGGATATAAATACTGGTCCATCCTGGCCGGGCAGGGACCAGAATGATAGGGAGCCTCTTTCCTAATGCCGAGGTGGATAAACCAATAGAACTGTAAAGCTTCGCGGAAGGTACGAGGTGGATTCTCCGGTACCCAGGCGCAGGTCTCGGCGATTTCTTCCAGTTCCTGCTTTCTTACCGGGTCTTGTTCGGTTTTAACCATCTTCCTGGCTAAATCGGCGTGCCTATTGGCATATTTGATCAACGCCTCGCAGGTCATGACCATAACGTCCAGAATAACGGTCTTGTGGTAGATAGCAGTGTAGTCGTTAGGTACATATTGGGCTGACTGGATGGCCTTTTCCTTCTCTTCCTTGGCCCGCCTGATAATGCCACCTAGACCGTCTTGCATGATTTTCGGGCTAAAGATTGTCTGGGTTTTATACACCGTACCGTTGACATCGGGGAGGATTGCTACCTTGCCCTTTCTACCGTCAATCAGGTCGGTGTAACTGTCTCCCATTTTATTTTGCCACGCCCGATAGACAATATCGTTTACCGACCTGCCGATCCAGTAGTTGGCAACTTCTTTGATTCCTTCCTCATCCGTATCTATGGAAGCCTCCATCACTTCGCTCATCGTGTGGTGCTTCCGCTGTTCGAGCGCCTCCAGAACGTCGTAGGGACTGCACTCCGGTACGATCTCGGCGCCGCGGACGGCTTTGGTTTCGACACCTACGATAAGCTCACCATCCCGGATAATAATGGGCGAGTCTTCCAGTATACGCGCAAAAGCCTTGGCCCACCTGATACGGTTGGGATCAGCTTCCGTCTCCTTCCATGAATTCGTAAGCGAGCGAGCCCTTTGAAATAAAATCTCCCGCGGGGAATTATTACACTCTTGCTTGCGCTTTTTCACACGATCGGTAAGAACGTTCACATTGCTAGTCTCTTTTACCGCTAAAGTGCTGATAACCATGGCTTCCTCCTTTGATTACCCAAACTATTTCAAATATACTGCATTTATATGTTCTATATAGAACATTCCTTTATAATATTATATCATAATTGTCAATATAGCTAATACACTAAATGGAAAATAACTAGCGCTAAACGAAACGAACTGGGGCATCACCTTTGATACCCTAGTCCAGGACCCGGTGCAGGAACCATCCCTTACCCAGCCGGTAGAGCT